>JAJQHZ010000117.1 GCA_021199475.1 Lachnospiraceae bacterium | reverse complement strand
GGCAGGTCGATCTCGAAGTAATAATTGGTGCAGTCAAAGAAAACTTTTCCGAAATTCCTCTTGTAGTACTGCTCGTAGCAGTGGTTGAAAAGTTCAATGTATTTTTTGTAAGATTCCCCGATAAAAGCACAGCCGTCATAAACCTGGTCTTCCGAAATTGATACATTGTTGTAAAGATGCGGAAAAACAGCGGAAACTGTTTTGGATTTGGAGCATGGATAAAGGATCCTGGCATAAATAAGCTGTGCCATCATATCGTAAATACTAAACTGAAAGCGCATTTGTGATGCAAGTATGTCGATGGTTTTTTTGACATCAAGCTCATCTAAAAGAGTGTGGAGGAGAAAGTGGCCGACATGTTTTTCTACAGGGGTGGAAAAAGCACGCGGACGGGTTTCCTCCGCCAGAGTTGCCGCGCGTTCTTCGTTTTTCTGTTTTACATAATCCTTATAGTAAGCAACCGGATCCGGGATTTCATCGGAGATAAGGTCCTCGACATAGCCGAATGCCATGACGCTTTTTGTGCGCGACTCTTTCTTCTCTTTGTCCCAGAAAGAATCATACATTTGAAGATAAAGTCCCTTTTTCTTTTTTTCCTGTCTTAAAAAATATGCCATAAATCCCCCTCCAGACAAGGTGTGCAGTCCGCGCTGTAACTGTTTTTGCTGCAAAAAACAGTCCGCAGATTAACTGATTACAGAGTACCATGAAGTACCATTATTATATCATACTATAAAAAATTTTTCAATAAAAAAATGCCCACAATGGGCATAAATTTTTCCAGTAATTAAGAGGGTTTCGGGCATTTCAGCAAAAAGAGTTAGTGGAGACTAATCAAGAAACGTCGGAATTTTCCTAGTATAACGTTCGATATTTAACTCGACTTTTTCAGCGGGAGCGTATCCACTATGACTTCCTCTGATACATCGATATCGTCCAGGTTATATTTCCAATGGTACACAACAGGCTCCTGATTGATCTCATCAAAGTATAAATAGATCCGCTCCTTTAGTTCTTCTTTGGATTTAACCCGGATTCCGCGAAGCATTTGTTTGGTCATCTTGCTGAAAAAGCCTTCTACCATATTAAGCCATGATCCATGTTTAGGCGTAAATACGAATTCGAACCTGCTTGGTACAGTTGCAAGATATTTTCTGGTTTCTTCTGAGGTATGAACCTTTAAATTATCAAGCACAAGTCGTATTTTATCGCCCTTTGGATATTTATCATCAAGCAGCTTCAAGAATTCTATATAGTCTTTGCTGTTGTGTGTTGCGCTGACGAGAGGTATTGCTTCTCCCGTTTGAAAATCAATCCCGGCCAAAAGTGACAGAGTGCCAAGCCTCTTATACTCATAGTCTCTGGATCTACAGCCATGTTTTTCATCAGGAAGGAGGTCTTCTGATGTTGTAGCAATTGCCTGAATACCTGGCTTTTCATCATAGGAAAGTACATGGACGGTCTCCTCACTTTCTTCTGGAAGCAGCAGGTTGCCGCCTTCATCAAGCTGAAAAGAAAGCTGCTTATAAGCAAGTAAGACATTATGCATTTTCTCGTCAAAATCGGGATCGCGTTTCTCACAGTAATACTTAATGCGAAAAGGCTTGATCTCGGCTGCATCCAGAATGGTATGAACCGTGCTTTTATGTATCGTTGAAAGCCTTGTATACCCAGCTGATTCCGCAGTTTTATTAATGTGTGAGGTCAGCTTTGCATATGTCCATGTTTCAGCAGCATAGCCAAAATCGGTCGGCTTCTGACACGCAATATTAATAATCCAGGCTTTTTCATCATCTGTAATCTCCGCATTGCGGCCACGACCGGGGGCATCAAAGAGAGCATTTTCGATACCGCCTTCTTTGAATTTTTTAAGACAAAGAATAACACTGCATCGGTTAAGACCGACCTTATCTGCTATTTCATTTATAGCAGTACCCTCTGATCGAAGAAGCAATATTCTTGCCCTGCAAACTGTTTGAGCCTGAATTGTTCGTGCTCGCGTTTGCAGTTCGAGATACTCTCGTTCTTCGGATGTAAGAGTTATTTTTTCGACTTTTCTACCCATGGTATGCTCCTCCTGATATTGGATAAAAGTATTATACCACAAGATGTAAATAAAGTCGAGTTATTTTAAAAACATTGTACTAGTACTACGACGGAAGACGGGATCGATTGCTTTGAACATATTTTGACATGAATTACAGGATGAATTGGTGAAAAGTGGATAATTATTTTGCTGTTTCACTTTCCGTTTTGGAAATTCTGAACGATGAAGTTGAATTGATTTGAATGGATTCGGTGTGTAATATGATACAAAAGAAAGATAAACGGAAGGTAAATGCTGGTCAGGCCGCGCAGACAGGAGGTTGAAAGAGTGGAGTCAGTTAAAACATCATTTGTGAATCTCGCACAGCGTACTCCGGGAGCGCTCTATGAACCTGCAGAAAAAAATGAAAGACAGAGAATTGCAGTTTTGATCATGCATTCAGATGAAGATTACCTGTCATTTCCTGGAGGAACTGAACTGGCCGGGCGTGGTTATACGGTACTTTGCGCGAACGTACGAAGCAAAGGAGGAATCATTTATAGTCTGGCTGAGAAAATATTGTGCGTAAAGGCCGCAGTGGAATTTCTCCGCTGTCTTTCATATGTGGAGAAAATTGTTTTGCTGGGACACAGCGGCGGAGGAAACCTGATGTCCGCATATCAGGCGATTGCTGAAAATGGCTCTTCCATTTTTCAGACAGAGGATATGATTGTTCCATATCCGGGAAAGGAGAAGCTGCCCCCCGCGGATGGGGTGCTTTTTTTGAATACTCACTGGGGAAACTCGGTGATGCAGCTGTTAAGTCTGGATCCGGCAGTGGAGGATGAAAACAGCGGAATCATTATCAATGAAGATCTGAATATGTTTAACCCGGCGAATGGTTTTCGAAAAGAAGGCTCTGCTTATTCAAAAGAATTTATAGAAAAGTTTTAGAAAGCACAGACGGACAGAAACAATTATCTGTTGGACTTTGCATTGAACCGCAGTCTGTTCTTAAAGAATGGAAAGGGAAACTACCGGGATGATGAGCCGTTGATTATACCGGGCGCGGCTCAGGGGATCTGCAATAATAAGCTGTTTACTCAGGATGTCCGATTGCTGTCCCGAACGGAGAAGCCGTATCTTCTTCTGCACGTGAATGGCAGGCGGACAATTGAGATTATTTGTTCCCGGCGCGAACTGGAAAATAATGAATCACATACGCATTCGTTCTGGAAGGGAGCCCGTTTCCTTTCTGTTATGACATATCTGGATTCTTATGCGATTCGGACGAAAAGAGATTATGGCTATGATGAGACGCATCTATGGGGGATTGAATGGGAATCCACCTACAATTGTGTTCCTGGGAATGTGGCATATGTAAGAGTCCCGACATTGATTGTAGGAATGACGGAAAATCGTGAGCTCCTCGCATCAGAATTGATTTATACTATGAGTGCGAGCAGTGATAAGTCGGTTGCGTTTGTGGAAGGCAGGGCAAATAACGATTCACTGGCAGGGAGTTTTGAAAGTGCGAAAGGTCCAGACAGGGAATCGCTGAAGATAATGTATGATTATATAGATGAATGGCTTTGGGAGAGTGGAAGATTTCTATAAAATGATGAGAATAGACGTTTTTTCGACAGGAACGTTTTTGGAATTACTCTGGTGGAAATATATGGGAACTGAAAGCCAGAGCGATTTATAGGGGGTAATATAGATGGACATCAGCTTGCTGGAGGAATTTGTTTCACTTTATGAGACGTGCAGCTTTCAGGAGACAGCGGCAGCTATGAACGTGTCTCAGTCCACATTGACGAAACACATTCACAAATTAGAAGAAGAGATGAAGCAGTCTATGTTTGACCGCACGGGAAGAGTTGTGAAAACAAACGAATATAGCAAAGGATTT
Source organism: Lachnospiraceae bacterium (assembly GCA_021199475.1). GTDB lineage: Bacteria > Bacillota > Clostridia > Lachnospirales > Lachnospiraceae > Choladousia. The sequence continues at coordinate 49,170 of JAJQHZ010000117.1, read as the reverse complement.
TACCCCTATGCAAAGGATATTATACGGCTTTACCGGGAAGGGATTGAGACGGTGAACTCCCTCTCAAAGCAAAAAAGAGCAGAGCTTGTTATCGCTTACAGCCCTGTCCTGGGGCAGTACGGAATTATTGATATCATCACATCTTTTGCGAAGAAGCATCCAGAGTATAACCCTGTCACGATTGAAAGCTATCAGCCAACGGAGCTTTTGAGACAGAAAAAATGTGGTTTTGCATTTGCAGCAGAAAGTAAGCTGGATCTTAAAGATTTTAATAATTATAACAAGATGATTTATAAAAGAGATAATCTGGCAGTTGTGTTGCCAAAAGACCATCCTCTTTCCGACAGGGAGAGCGTCTGCCTGGAACAATTATATAAGGAGAGATTTATCCTGCATTCAAGTGAAACTGATTTTAAGCATGATGAGACCAGACACTTTTTAGAACTATGTGACAGCAAAGGCTTTTCGCCGAATATTGTTGCGGAATCACAGTATACGTCAAGTATCGTCCGTTATGTGAATGCCGGGAGGGGGATTGGCATCCTGAACCGAATGCACATTCCAAAAGATGTGCCAGATGTGGTTGTAGTGGATCTGTATCCGCATGTTTATTCTTATATTTACCTTGTATATCCGCAGAAGCTGTCTCTCACATCAGAGGCGCAGTTCCTACATTATATGATCGAACAGATCAATCAGTCAAATTGACGAAAATCAATGCGAGGCAGAACTTACAACAGTGCAATTTCATTTTTGGAAAGCGAGAAATATGAATTGGAATTGATTGTTTTATGTACATTTTGTACAATGCATTCATCATTTTAATCACTTCAGGAGGTAAAAACAATGAAAAGAAAACGTTTACTGCTTGCAGGCCTGATTTGTATCGTTGGCTTGCAGTCGATGCCGGTTCTGGCGGAAGAGGAAGTTGTCACAGAAGAAATCGGTGCTGCTGAGGACGGAGCCCTGGCTGTCGCATTGGATGCAACTTTGAAAAATGGTGTTGATTTTGCCTGCGTCATTGATGAGAACAACGAGGTCTATTGGGAGCTTGGCGTATCAACGACGTCTACATGGGCAGCAGATGTCGCTGCAGAGGGTCTGGATTATGTCAGGGTTGAGGTCCTGCCGGAATCAATCGGTGATGACGATCATCCTTATCTGTACCCGGATGAGCGTGAATGGACGATTTATGTCATTGCCGAGGAATACCCGGAATGGTTTACGGATGAGTCTTCCGCGGCCATCACTTCTGCATTCGAAGAGTGGAAGGAAGAGGCGTATGCATTGATCGATCTTGATGTTCTGTTTAGTTTTGAGACACCCATTGGCTTTGATGTGGCGGAGGAGGATGTCACCGAGGAAATCCAGAACTATCTGGATGCGTGGGCGGAAACGGACAACCACTGGATGACATGTTATGTGCGGAATGCGGTTCCGACTACGGTTCAGGCAGCGATTGGTATGTCGATTGAACTGGATGCCTGGAATTATATTTACAATCAGGTGTGGACGCAGGGCGGTGAAAACCTTGCGGGTCACTCACAGGTAGATCTGATTGCTGCGTTTATTGGAAGTGCTTTTAACATTGATACATGGGAAGGCTATTTTGGTACCGATACAGATTACCCGTTCACAGCAGGAGCTGCTCTCCTGAAGGCGGGTTTCCTGTATACTGAGTCTGGCGGAAACCTCTATTCTGCAAAAGAAATCAATGATCTGACGGAAGAGGGTGTTGAAAAAGCAGACATTGGCACTACTGCGGCAATTCTGGGTACTGCTAATGTCAGCGATACCGGCGATGCATTTGCGGTTGTTGTGGACGAGGAACTTAATGTTTACTGGAAGCTGGGAATGGATTATTGTGATTCCCTGCTCACGGAATACGGTCTGGCTGCAGAAGATGTTGTTCAGATAAATTTGAACGCAGATGATTATTTCACAGCCTCAAGTGAGGAATTGACACCGGTTATTCTGGGCGATACTCCGGAATGGTATTCCGAAAACGAAGAAGCCATTATTGATCTTGTCAGGGATGCCTTTGACGCATGGCAGGAAGAGCTGGTCGCAAAAGTGGATGTAGATGGTCTGGTAAACTGCCTGTCTGCTCTGAAAGAATATGATCCTTATGAAATGGATCAGACCGCTTTTGATTTGCTGAAGGAATGGGTGCAGATCTGGAATGAGGCCGGTGTTGCCGGCAATACAAATATCAGTGTTCAGAAAATCGGCTATGATACTGTAGGTGCAACTATCTGGAATAAAATGGATGCTCAGGTTCTCGCCAATTACAAAGCAAAGAATCATGAGGGGTGTCAGGGACCGACCACCAGCAGAAAGATTGGCGAATATGCGCTGGAAACCTATGGCAAAGAAATAGATTCCGCGACAGAGGACTACATGGGCAGTACAATGAACGATGGCTATACTTCTCTGGTAGGCAAATATGTGAATGATTTCCTGTTAAATGAGGATGGCGAATATATGTATTCGGCCGGTGCGGAATTGTGGGAGCTTGGCTGTATCCCATTCTACGATGGCGAGTACTGGTATCTGGTAAGCGGCCCGGATTATGACGAAGATGGCGAATTCGCAGTTGAGGTTATTTATTCTGCATCAAATGACGAGTTGCTGGATCCGGATTTCACCTTTGCAGGGTGATAGAATTAATGATGAGGAAAAATATGGTGATGTTGCCGCTTTGGAACATAACTATGTTGATCAGTGGCTGCAGGAAGTATTTGATTTATGATAGAAAAAGCATGCTGGGCAACAGACGAACATAGTTAATTCATGGTTATCATTTGCATATCTTCCTAATAATGTCCTGAAGCGAATTTGTCTTCAGGACATTATTACACGTGCAGACATAGCAAAAGGCGATTCCTGTAATTGACTGTAAAAACGAAATTTGTTCTAATCATCAAAAACAGCTTGCGTTCTCAGAAAAGGATTATTATAATAAAATATACATATAAAAGTAGCGGAAGCTGACTATCCCCCCCGGAGCACAATCATTCGGGGGCTCTTTTACTTTTTCAATCGTTTGTTTTTGTGGGAGATTTGGATATGGATTGTACTCTTTTTCAGGAAAAAACGGAGCAGGTGGTAGAGAACTGCTCGCAGGTGATTGTGGGGAAAGAAGATAAGATTCGCCTGATTTTCACGGCGTTTCTGTGCTCAGGACATGTACTTCTGGAGGATGTGCCGGGAACCGGCAAGACGATGCTGCTGCGGGCGTTTGCGAAGACGGTGGGCAGCGGGTTTAAACGGATTCAGTTTACGCCGGATCTGCTGCCGTCGGATTTGACGGGGATTAATTTTTATAATCAGAAGAAGGCGGATTTTGAGTTCCGGCCGGGGCCGCTTTTTACAAATATGGTGCTGGCGGATGAGATTAACCGGGCGACGCCACGCACGCAGTCAAGCCTTCTGGAAGCGATGGAGGAGGGACAGATTACGGTGGATGGAGTGACATACCCGATGGGGGAGCCGTTCTTTGTCATGGCGACGCAGAACCCGGTCGAATCCTATGGCACGTTTCCGCTTCCGGAGGCGCAGATGGACCGCTTCTTTATGAAACTCAGCCTGGGTTATATGACGAGGGAGCAGGAGATGGCTGTGATTTCCAGGGAGCCGTCGGCTGTGCGGCTGGAAGGTCTGAAACCGGTATTTTCTATGGAGGAGCTTCGCAAGATGAAGGCAGAGTTTCCGAAGGTGAAGGTGCACGAGGATGTTCTTGGATATATGATGGATATTGTAGAGAAGACCAGAAAAGAAAGCCGGTTTGTCACGGGTGTTTCGACCCGTGGGGCGATTGCGCTTTATAAGGCGTCGCAGGTCACGGCGGCCTGCGCGGGGAGGGATTTTGTGATTCCGGAGGATGTGATTCTGGTAGCACCGTATGTGCTGAGTCACCGGATCATATTGCGCGGCGCGGAGAGCTTTGAGGACGCCAGGAACTATCTGAAAGAGATGATGGATGGGATCCCGGTGCCGCTGGAGGCCTGATTATTCAGATCGCTTATGTTCGTAATCATATCCAGGAAATTTCCAGATGATTGCGAATGAAAATGCAGATGCAAAAAAGAGATATGTGTTTGCAAATGACTGATTTGTGAATGTACATGGATTCGCGAAAGGAACAGATCGATTCTATGATTCTGCTAATTGTGGCGTTTGCCATTGTGCTGTATTTTGCGGAAAAATATACACTGAAGCATGTGCTGGACGAAGTGTCGTTTGAGACGGCCTTAAACCGGAGTGTAGTGGAGCCGGAAGAGGCGTTTTCCTGGTCTATGACGGTTCGAAATGGAAAGCGGATGCTGGTGCCCTATCTGCGCCTGCGGGAAAATATTCCGGAGGGACTTTTGTTTGCAGATGGAGGCGGGCCGGTGTCAGGAAAGTGGTATTCCTGGCTGATTTCGACGATTTATCTGGGCCGGTTTCAGAAGGTACATATGTCTCGTGAGGTCATGCTGGGGAGGCGTGGGCGTTATTTTTTTCAGGGCGTATCCGTGGATGCGGGAGATTTTCTGGGAATCCGTTCGGTGACGCAGTCATATCCGGAGTTCTGTGAGATCGTCGTTAAGCCAAGACGGGTGGAATCCTTACAGATGTCTGAATTGCTCGGAGGGTATTTCGGGGAACACCAGATTCAGAAAAGTCTGATGGACGATCCGATCAATATCATTGGATTCCGGGATTATACCGGGAGGGAGCCGTTCCGGTCGATCAGCTGGACGCAGAGCGCAAAATATGGCCGTCTGTTGGTGAAGCAGTTTGAACATACCACCGAATATTCGTGTACCGTTCTTTTGAACGTAGACTGTGATGAGATAAAAAGCAAGAATCGGGACGAACTTCTGGAGACGTGCTTTTCCATCGTCCGCAGTGTCTGCGAGCATCTCGAAAAGAAGAAGATTTCCTATGATTTCCGGACAAACGGAGTGATTTCCGGCGCGATGGGCGACTGGAAGCAGGTCGGAAACGGGCTGGGCGCCGGCCATCTGGAGACAGTACTGGAAGGACTCGGGCGGATGAGTTATATACCGCGGGAGCGGATGGAGCATTTTCTGGAACGGGAGATAAGAAACGTACAGCGCGGCAGAAGCCAGGTGCTGGTGACACCGGTGGAGGATGACTGCTTGCGGGAAGCGGCGGCACGCCTGGAGAAGCTGTCCGGGAGGGCGGTGCTGGTGCTTTGCGCAGAGGAGTTTATGCCTGCAGAAATAAAAGATAATTTATGACTGTCTCCGAACAGGGAAGGCAGAAAGTGGCTGCATGGATGGCCGGAATGGAGGCGGGAAGGAATGGCTCTGATCATAACAAAAGCTCTGGTGGACGGTATCTGGTATCTGGCATTTATGATGCCGGTCATTGAGAGCGTTCCGGATGCGGCCGCAGTGACTCTGACGGCGGTGCCTTTTGTGTGGGCGGCTTACCTGATCCTCTGGCGGAACCGGCGAAATTTCTTATCAGACGTGGAAGGCATGGTTTTATTTGAGGCAAAGGTTCTGCTGGGAATCAGCCTTTTTGAACTTTTGCTTCTGGGACCGACCGCATGGCAGCGGATCTGCGGGAGATATGTTTTTCTTTTTTTGTTATTTGGCATATTTTTCCTCCGGGTCAGCCGGGTGTCGGAGGCAGAAGGCAGGGGCAGATTTTTTGGAATCAACGGTGCATATCTGCTTGGCACGCTTCTGGCTGCGGCGGTGTTCGCATCGGAAACGCTTCGCAACGGTGTGGTGTTTCTTCTAAAAAAGGCTTATTTTCAGCTGATTCTGCCGCTGCTGGAGTGGGTGATCCGGATTGTTGCATATCTTTTGTCCGCGCTGGTCTCGTTCCTGTCCAGACTGTTTTCCGGCTCCGCAGCAAGCCAGGAGCAGGAGGCGCTGGAGCTGACGTTCGAAAACTCCCTGGGGCTGGAGGAGGTGAGCGATACCCAGGTACCGCTGTTTCTGAAGGTGCTCGGATCCCTGTTTCTGGTCCTCCTTGCGGCGGCGGTGCTGTATTATCTCTATCGGAAGCTGTCCGGGAACGCCGGAAGATGGGATAAAAAGGCGGCCGGTACGCTGACCCGCACGCAGGAGCAGGATCAGCGGCGAAGCTCGAAGAGAGGCGGACTCTTTGGCGGTGAGCGAGGGGTGCGCTATTATTATAGGAAATGTCTGGCACTCTGCGTGAAAAAAGGACTGGATACGGAGCATCCCGTGACCAGCCGTGAGGTCCGCGATTTTTCAGTGCAGTATTGGGAGAAAACGAAAGCGGAGGAGCTTCGCGATCTGTACCTGGGTGTGCGCTATGGTTCCGGGGAAGAAAGCGGGAGTGATACAAAGCGGGCGAAGGAGCTGTGGCAGAGCTTTGAAAGGACAGATAAGCTGAAATGAGAGGAAATTGGAAATGGTATATGCAAAGGAGGAAAAAGAAAACAAACAGAACTGACACAGAGAGAAGGAAGGAGCGGCATCATCGCTCTTTCTTTTTATGCACATATTTCATGAACAAAGTAGACAAAATCCCATTTAAAAATCCGTAAATCTATGTTATAATACCCAGAAACGGAAGAAAATAGAAGAAACTGTTCGGCAATCCTGATAAAACGCTTTGCGGAGGGCGCAGGATTTCTTTTTGAACAAAAAATCACCAGGAGGGATGGAGATTGGACATTAATATTTTATCAGAATTTGTATCTCTTGTGGAGACAAACAGCTTTCAGGAAACGGCGTTTGAAATGAATATTTCCCAGTCAGCGCTGACGAAACACATACAGAAGCTGGAATCGGAGCTGGGGATAACGCTCTTTGACCGCTCCGTTCGGTCGATCAAAACCAATGAATTCGGGAAAGCGCTGTACCCCTATGCGAAACAGATGATTGGGACGAGCCAGGACGCGATCGCTGCGCTCCGGGATCTGTCGAATGACCGGAAAAAGACGTTTTCCATCGCCTATGCGCCGGTGCTGGGGCAGTATGGGCTGATTGATTTGATTGCGGAGTTTACCAATTCTCATGAAGACCGGAGCATGAAGGTGATTGAGACCTACCAGCCGCTGAATCTGCTGAAGACGCGAAAATGCGATTTTGCGTTTCTGGGAGGGAATGAGGCGGTGGATGAGGATTTTAACAAAATGGTTTACAAGACGGATCATCTGGCGGTGGTGCTGCCGTTGGATCATCCATTTGCGAAGCAAAAGAGCGTGACGCTTGAAGAACTGGAAGGGGAGCGTTTTATCCTGCACGCGAGCGTCACGAGCATTCCGCATGAGGAGACGCAGAAGTTTCAGGAGCTGTGCGAGAGCAGGAGCTTTACGCCGGAGATTGCGATGGAGTCGCAGTTTACTTCAACGATGGTGCAGTATGTGCGCAACGGAGGCGGTGTGGCTGTGCTGAACCGGCTTCACATTCCCGCGGAGGCGCAGAATACCTGTGCGGTGGTGGATATTTTTCCAATCGTGCGCTCCTACATCTACTTATTATATAGAAGAAAGCTTTCCTGCCCGGCGGCGACCAACTTCCTGCATTTTATGATTGAAAAGATTGACACCGAGGGCGGCGCGTAAGCGGGCGGTTATTTCGTTTGGCCGGAAAGCGATCGTGATGTTTGATCCCCGATCTCCGCAAAGCAACGAGCCATAAGGCCGGAGTTATAAGGAATCCCCTGGCAGACCATGAAGAATCGATTTTTCACGGTCTGTCTTTTTTCGGTCTCATGATTACGCCTGTATGCGCATAATTTCCAATTTCGATTCTATCATTCTGGCATTTTCGTCACATTTTTCAAAAGGAAAGAAAGAACGGCTGTGAGAATCAGGGAAAACAGCCGTTTTTTGTATGCTCAAAACCATTGCAGGCCCGGGTGTGTGTTCTGCAATGTCTGGGAGTGGAATGAGGGATGCAAATAGTGGTTTCCTGTGGTTTTGTGTATTATTGACAAAAAAACAATAAAAGAAAACATTTCCTTGTATAATTTACAATTTGGAAATCATGAAAATGGAAACGGAATTGATTGGAATCCCGTTATTTTGTACAATACAGTCACAACATATAAACCCAACCAAAAATGGAGGATGAAAACGATGAAGAAAAAAACTTTAATCGCGTTACTGATGACCTCGGCGATGGCACTCGGAATGTGCACGCCGGCGTTCGCGGAGGAGTCTGATGTACAGCTGGATTCTGCAGTTCCGGTAGAGGCGGAGACCCAGGCGGACAAGGTAGTCATCGCAGTGGATGATGACTCATTTACGATTGGTCCGTGGGGCAATGATTCTTCAGTCCGTGACTGGACGGAGAACACGATCTGGGCGCATCTGTGCTATCGCCCGTTCATCGGCGCAATGCTGGAGAACGATGAGCTGCAGATGGTTGCGGCGAAGTCCGTGACAAAGGTTGATGATGCAACCTATGATGTTGAAATCTATGACAACATCGTTGACAGCCAGGGCAATGCGATCACCGCTTCGGACGTGGTTTACAGCTATGACAAGCTGGCAGAGCTTGGGTATGTATCTGAGATTTCTCTGTACTATGGCGGTTCAGAAGTGACCGGCGACTACACATTGACCATCACGCTTTCAGATACTTCAGAAGGTGCGATCGAGGCCGTTTTGACCTCCTGCTCAATCGCCAGCGAAGCATGGTATGAGAGTGCTTCTGAGGATGAGATTAACTCCAATCCGGCGACGACCGGCGCTTACATTGTAACGGATATGACAGCCGGCTCTGGTGTGACACTTGAGGCGAAGGATGACTACTGGAAGACTGAGGACAAGTCGGATGTGGAATTCCAGAATGTAAAAGAGATTGAGATCCGCTGCATCACAGAGGCTTCTTCCAGAACGATCGCTCTGGAGAACAGCGAAGTAGATATGGCAGAGGTTTCCTCTGACGAAGTGAGCCTTTTTGAAGGAAACGAAGACTACAACATTACCAAGTACCTGAACGGTATGACGCAGTATCTGATCTTTAACTGCAGCGAAGGAAATCCGTGCGCGGATGTCAATGTCCGTCTCGGTGTTGCATATGCATTCGACGCTTATAACATGTCCCTTTCCGCAGGCGAAGTCGTTCTGAGCCATGATGTTGCCCCGAACCTTGCAACGGACTATGTAGACGCATGGGATGAGGAGTCTTATTTCGAGCAGGATCTGGAACTTGCGAAAGAGTACCTTGCAGCAGCCGGTTATGATGAGAGCAACCCGCTTGAGGTCAGCCTTCTGAATACCTCCCAGGCTCCGCAGACTCCGTATGTAGCTCTTCAGGCAATGCTGGCAGAGGCAAACATCAACCTGACGATTGACAGCCAGGATCGTGCGGCAAGACAGGCAGTACAGAGCGACCCGACTGCATGGGATATTTCTGAGTATTCCAACTCGATTTCCGATTTCACGACCACCTACTGGAACGATCTGTTCGGCGGTGAGACGAACCAGTGCTTCGTAGAGGATGAGACCCTTCAGGAGCTCCTCGCAGCGGCGATGGCTGACAGAAGTGAAGAGAATATGAACGCGTTCCATGAGTATATCATCGAGCAGGCGTACATCATCGGCGTATACACAGAGGTTCGTTCCATCGTTACGACATCCGGCCTGACTGACATCTGCCTGCAGAATCTGAATCCGGTACCGAACGCGATGACCTTCACAGAGGATTACACCTCCGTAGGCTGAACGGAAATGACTCCCGGCACTCTGCCTGCCTGATACCCCGCTGATCGTATCGGAAGAGCGTGTGCGTCATGCATATGGTATTCCGATAGGGACTGCCGGGGTGAGGATACAGGCAGGAGTGGCCGGAATGATACAAGCCTTAATTGAATTGTGAATCATACATCCCTGCAGAAGGGCAGGCCGCAGGATCTGTAACCTGCAGGGACGGAGAAGATGGCACTGCATCAGATGCGCAGCGGTTTTCCTTACCTGTGACCGATAAAACGGCGGCAGGTGCCAGAGAACCGAAAACCGGGCGCCGGAATCCGCAGGAGCGGCTTCTGAAAGTGGATGCGGTGCCATTTTTGAACGGATACGCGGTAATTCTGTCTTTTTCGGGCAAACTTTGATCTCCAGAACCGCTTTTATCCGAAAAGGAACATTCTCGAATTTCTTTTTCGGGTGGAAACGAAAGAGCCGGACGAACGGTGGAGGTACCGCACGTCAGAAAAAAGGAAAGGAAAAAGTTCATGATAAAGTATGTGGTAAAACGATTATTGATAATGATCCCCACGCTGATCGCGGTCGGCATTATCATGTTTACTCTGATGAACTTCGTTCCGGGTGACCCAGCGCAGATCGCGCTTGGGTCTGGCGTACATACAGAGGCGGAAATTGAGGCGAAACGAGTGGCTCTGGGTCTGGACCGGCCGTTTCTGGTACGCCTGGGCGAATATATCGTCAATATTTTCACCAAATTTGATTTTGGAAAATCTCTGATGGACGGAACGGATATCAAGTGGGAGCTGATGAAGCGATTCCCATACACGGCGCAAATCGCCATATACAGTATTTTGCTGACCATTGTGGTAGGCCTGCCGCTGGGCATTTACACAGCGGTACATGCGAACTCGGCAGGCGACCGGATTTCAATGTTTATCACCCTGCTCTTTGACTGTATGCCGAGCTTCTGGACGGCCCTGATGCTGGTGCTGCTGTTCTCGCTCCAGCTGGGGTGGCTGCCATCCTCCGGTGCGAAATCCTTCCGGTATTTCATCTTGCCGACGATCGCGAACTCGCTCGGTGGTCTGGCCGGATTTACCAGACAGGTGAGGGCGAGTATGCTGGAGGTCGTTCAGTCCGATTATGTGACGACTGCGCGCTCGAAAGGACTTCCGGAGCGAACGGTCATCTACGGACACGCGCTTCCGAATGCGCTGATTCCGATTCTGACGGTCATCGGCATGCGGTTCGGTTCCATGCTCGGCGGCGCGACCATCATCGAGGTGGTGTTCTCCATCCCCGGCATCGGACAGTACCTGGTAAACAGCATCAACAACCGCGATTACAATGCCTGCACGGGCGGAATCGTATTTATCGCGTTTACCTTTGCGCTGATTATGTTGCTGACAGACCTGCTGTATGCGTTCGCGGATCCGCGAATCAAAGCACAGTATGTTTCCTCAAGTAAGAAGAAGGTGAAATAAATGGCAGACGAATTGAAAAAAAGACATCACGACGGACATGACGGGCACCACGGGCATGGCAAAAAGGGGAGAAAGCATCATCATCACATTGACCCCAGCATTAAGCCGGGTTCCGCGAAATATGTGTGGGCGAGCGTTTCCCATAACAAGGGCGCGCTGTTCGGGATGACATTTATTATCGCCATCGTCATCGCGTCATTATTATCCCCTTATGTTTGTAAATATTCTTACTCGGCGACCGATTTTGTGGCGATGAAATCCTGGCCGTCCCTGGAACACTGGTTCGGTACCGATGACCTGGGGCGTGACATTTTCTCCAGAGTTTTGTATGGAGCAAGATATACATTGATCATCGGTATTCTCTCGACCGCGCTTTCCGCAGTAATTGGAATTGTAATGGGTGCGATCGCCGGTTATTTCGGTGGTGTGGTAGATTCCTGCATTATGCGTTTCCTGGATCTGTTTCAGGCATTTCCGTCTCTGGTACTTGCGATGGCATTCTGCGCGGTATTTGGCACAGGCGTGGATAAATGTATCCTTGCACTCGGACTTACCTCGATTCCAGGCTTTGCCCGTCTGATGCGTGCGAACATTCTGAGAATCCGCAGTATGGAGTACATCGAATCGGCGACGACGGTGAACTGTCCGACCTGGAAAATTATCAGCCAGCACATTGTTCCAAATGCGATTTCCCCGATTATTGTTGAAATCGCGATGACCATCAGCCGAAATGGCCTGGCATCGTCATCCTTAAGCTTCCTCGGACTTGGCGTGCAGGAGCCGCTGCCGGAGTGGGGAGCGATGCTTGCCTCTACCCGTAACTACATCCGTGATTATCCGTACATGGTAATCATTCCGGGCCTCTTCATCGTGCTGACCGTATTGAGCTTCAACATGCTTGGCGACGCATTCCGGGATGCTCTGGATCCAAACTTTAAAGATTGACGGGGGAGAAAGAGATGGCAGAGACGAAAAAATTTTTTGAATTAAAACATCTAACCGTAAAATATCATTCCGGCAGTTCGATCATCCATGCGGTCAATGACGTTTCTCTGGAACTGAATGCCGGAGAGACGCTCGGTCTGGTAGGCGAGACCGGAGCCGGAAAGACGACAATTGCAAAATCCATCCTGCGCATTCTGCCGGAAAATTCGGTAGAGAGTGTCGACGGAGAAATCCTGTTCGAGGGAAAAGAAATTCTGGACATGGACGATAAGGAGCTGCAGGCATTAAGAGGCAAATCGATCTCCATGATTTTCCAGGATCCGATGACGGCTTTGAACCCGGTAAAGACGGTTGTGTCGCAGATCGCGGAAGGCTATAAAATGCACCAGAACTGCTCGAAGGCAGAAGCGAGACAGCGCGCGATTGAGATGCTGGAGATGGTGGGCATCGGCGCGGACCGCGCGGACGAGTACCCGCATCAGTTTTCCGGCGGCATGAAGCAGAGAGTGGTCATCGCGCTGGCGCTGGCCTGTTCCCCGCAGATGCTGCTGGCGGACGAGCCGACGACCGCGCTGGATGTGACGATCCAGGCGCAGGTACTGGACCTGATCCGGGATCTGAGAAATAAGCTTGGAACAGCGATGATTCTGATCACGCATGACCTGGGTGTGGTGGCAGAGGTCTGCGACAAGGTGGCTGTGATTTATGCGGGCCGCATCATTGAAAGCGGCACTCTGGAGGACATTTATGATCACCCGACCCACCCGTATACCTGCGGTCTGTTTGGCGCACTTCCGGATCTGGACAAGGACGTGGATCGGCTTTCCCCGATCGAGGGGCTTCCACCGGATCCGTCGGTCGTCCGTGACCACTGTGATTTCTTCGAGCGTTGCCCGCATGCATGTGAGCGGTGCAAAAAGTTTGACAACCAGATGATTGAGATGACCGAAGGACATCTGGTGCGTTGCTGGAAAGCGAATGAGGAGGTGTAATCAATGGCAGCATTAGTGGAGACACAGGATTTAAAGAAATATTTTAAGAGTGGCGCCGGAATGGTTCATGCCGTTGATGGAATTACCCTCAAAATCGAAAAAGGCGAGACGGTAGGCCTGGTCGGTGAGTCCGGCTGTGGAAAATCCACGCTGGGCAGAACCCTGATCCATCTCAATGAGAGCACGGGCGGAAAAATCCTGTTTGACGGGAAGGACGTCACGAAGCTGAATAAAAAAGATATGAAGCAGTTCCGCAAGGATGTACAGATGATTTTTCAGGATCCGTACTCCTCGCTGGACCCGCGCCAGACGGTTTCCGACATTATCATGGAGCCGCTGAAGCTGGATGGCAGCTTTGATAAGGAACAGATAAAAAAACGGACGCATGAGCTGATGGACATCGTCGGCATCGAGAAGCGTCTGCGGATGTCCTACCCGCATGAGCTGGACGGCGGCCGCCGCCAGAGAGTCGGCATCGCCAGGGCGCTGGCACTGAACCCAAAGTTCATTGTCTGCGATGAGCCGGTATCTGCGCTGGATGTATCAATTCAGGCACAGATTCTGAATCTGCTGATGGATCTGCAGCGGGATATGGGGCTGACTTACCTGTTTATTACGCACGATATGTCCGTGGTGAAGCATATTTCGAACCAGATCTGCGTCATGTATCTGGGACAGATGGTGGAAATGTGCGACCGGAATGAGCTGTTTGCCTATCCGCTGCATCCGTACACCAAAGCGCTGCTTTCCGCAATACCGACGACGGACATTCATAACCGCAAGGAGCGCATCGTTCTGAAGGGCGAGATCAAATCCCCGATCAATCCGGGACCGGGATGCCGGTTCGCCTCCCGCTGCCCGTACGCGGATGAGAGCTGCAAGCAGGGGGTGAAGACCTGCGAGGCCCGGCCGGGACATTTCGTGGTGTGCAACAAGGTAAAGGAAATCAACAAGCTGTAAACAATGGGGTGTGCAAAAACAAGATCGTAATCATGGCCGTCAGAAGAAAGGGAAAAGAAGAATCCCTGCATGGTATGCGGCGCATGAAAGTATCGAAAAAAAGCAATGACAATGAGATAAGAAGGGATATCAGGATGAAAACATTCCAGGAGTCATTTGAAGAGGGTTATATGGCATATGAGGAGCCCTGTGACAACAAACGCGGCTTTCGCGTCCGCTATGCCTATGTGGGCATGTGGTACGTTTACAGCCTGGCGAAGGAGGAGCTGGCGCGCTACAAGCGAATCTTTGTATTGCTCTGCGCGCTTGGTACCGCGTCCTTTGCGGGAGCCGCTCTGTGGAACTGCGAGCTGAACTACCGTTCGTTCCCGATTCTGTTTTCCGGGCTCTCCCTGGCCGCGTTCCTGTTTCAGTGGCTCGGCGTTATCAGCTTTGCCGCGGCGGGGGAACGGAACACGGACCAGAGCTTTCGACAGATGAATACGATCCTGCGGGTCGCACCTCTTGTGAATGCGCTTCTTCTGCTGGGGGCAGCGGTTTCGTGCATCGTGCTGATGGTTCTGAACGGGTATTCCGTCCGCATGATTGTCGTGCCGCTTCTGTACCTCCTCTCCGGAATCTGCTGCTTCCTGATCACCTTTTTTTACCGGGCACTGCCGTTTGAAAAGCAGGAGAACCGGACAGCAAAGGACGGATCGAAGAAATTCATCCGGATGTAAATGAACCTGGAAACAAAGGGATATGCATCAAAGCGCTGGCCTTTTGATCCGGGGATCATAAATGCCGCTTCACCGGAGGCAGAAAAAATCGACGGCAAGGTGAAAATTCATATGGACCAGACAGCGCATGGAATTGTGCGGGCACAAATGCGGTATGGCGGAGTTTTATTTCCTGAGAGAATCGGAGCCTATGATAAGGTACGCAGTCGATGGTATGCAATGGAAATCAATGATAGCGAGGCATAATAGTTATGAAAAAAGAAACAAACAATGCAAAAGACAACAAAAAGCAGATGATGCTGACTGAGAATATCATGACGCTGCTTCCGAGGATGGCAGTGCCGACCATTACCGCTCAGCTGATTACGACGATTTATAACCTGGTAGATACGTATTTTGTCAGCACGCTGGGCACGAACGCGACTGCGGCCGTGGGCGTGAACAGCTCGCTGGAGCGTCTGATCACGGTCATCGGTTCCCTGATCGGCGCGGGTGCCTGCAGCTACATCGCCAGACTTCTGGGCGCGAAGGATGATGAGCATGCGAACCGGGTGTTGTCTACTTCCATTTTTACCGGTCTTGGACTGGGTATCCTTTTTATGGTAGTCGGCAAGCTGATTCTCGGTGATATGGTCTACTGGCTGGGCGCGACGGAGGACTGAGCGACGTATTCGATGCAGTACGGCACCTATGTACTTTATGCGGCACCGTTTATGATCGGCAGCTTTATCCTGAATATGTGTCTGCGAAGTGAGGGCAGTGCGACCTACTCAATGATCGGCATCGGCTTCGGCGGTATTCTGAACTGCTTCCTCGATCCGCTTTTCATCTATGGGTTTGACCTTGGAGTGGCCGGTGCGTCCATGGCGACCGCCATTTCCAAAACCATCAGCTTTATCATTTTGCTGATGCCGTATATCCGCAAGACCACGATTGTGGAGATCTCAATCCGGAAGTTTAAACTGGTGTGGGATGATATAAAAGAAGTGGTAGCCATTGGCTCGAGCTCGTTCTTCCGCTCGATTCTGACGGTCATTGCTTCCGTAGCAATCAACCGCGTGGCGGGCAGCTATTCGACCGCTTCTCTGGCTGCTATTTCGGTAGCAAATCGTATCATGGAATTCCCGTTTGCGTTTATCCTCGGCTTCGGGCAGGGCTACCAGCCGGTGGTCGGCTTCAACTGGGGTGCGAAGGTCTGGGAGCGCGTAAAGAAAAGCTATACGATCGGCTGTACGATGGCCGTCGGCGGTTCAATTGTGATGGGAATCATCATCTTTATCTTTGCAAGGCCGCTGATCAAGATCTTTAACACAGAAGCGGATGCGGAGGTGCTCCGCCTCGGAATGCTCTGCGTAAGGCTGCAGTGTTTCGGCCTGGTTGCTCATTCGCTCAGCTCGCAGGTAAATATGTTCTTCGCCGGTATCGGCAATGCGGCGCTGGCGCTTTTGGCAAACTTTGCACGGCAGGGCTATTGCTTCTATCCGGCACTGCTTATCCTTCCGCGGCTCTTTGGTGTGGAAGGCGTGGCCGCTACGCAGGCGGTGGCTGACTTGTTAAGCTTTATTGTGATTATCCCTCTGTTCTTCTACGGACTGAAGACGATTCGGCTGGCGGAGGAAGGGAAGATTGAGGTAAAGGCAAACAATCGGCACCATTGACCCTGTTTTTATGAACGATAAGGAATACCGGCTGTCAGGCAGTGATGCTTTGGTTCGGATACCTGCCTGCCGGCCGGGGAAATCCAGTACATCGTCTTCCATATAGCGAGATAATCTGGAGACGAAGTACTGGCTATCAAGAAGGGAGAAAACGATGTTTATTGAAGTAGACAAAGAAATCATTGATACAAACGACGACAATATCGTAAAAATCCGCCAGAAGCTGTTCCCGGAGGAGGAGCAGATGCCGCTGGCAAAGTATTTTTACAACTATCCGCTGCATATGCCGTCGCCGGTTGAGATGCAGGTGATCCAGAAGCCGATGGCTGTAGAAGAGGCCATCCGCCCGGAAAATTTCATGGATTTGCTCAAGCCGTATGGCTATGATAAAGTAGAGCTGGGCTACTGTATGTTCGAGGACGGCTCCGGCTATGTGGCGACCTACCGTGTGCGTCCGCCTCACATTTCTTCGGAGATGGAGCGGTGGTACCGCAACTGGAGGAACCTGAAATCGAAGAGCATGGTGCCGGGCCACGGCAATCTGCGGTATAAAATCTGGAACTACGCAGATCACTTCGACCATTATTATGTAAACTGGCAGGACGGCTCGGACGGCATTCACACGACCGAGAGTCTGGATCTGGGCGCGGGCGACCGCATGTATGACACCATCCGCCATCAGTTTGACCTGAAGGATTTCGGCCTGACCGATGAGCGGCTGCAGGAGCTTAAGGATGCGGGCTGTCAGCTGACCGGAAAAGGCTCCTATGAGACCTTTGACGAGCCGGGGACCCATCTCTGCCTGGCATACTCCCGTCCGTGCCCGACCGGCGGCATTGAGACCAGGAGCCGCGAGTGGATCGGCTGGAGACCGGTCAACGGCAAGCTTGTCCGGGACTACAGCACGAAGGTGGATGAGGCTTATTTAAAGAAAGTGGTTATTCACACGCTAATCGAATGGGAGCACCTGTACACCTTCCTGCCGGATCTGTACGCAGAGTACCATGACCAGCCGATGGATGCAGACTGATGCCGTCTTTCAACAGAGGTTACAAGCTGTGTTATCATATGACCTTCGCTGCAAGTGTGAAGTGCTGTGCCAGATAAAAAGAGTTCATTGTGGAACAGAATCTTGAGAGACAGGCCTGGAAAACAGTAGAAAGGATGGAGATAAGGATATGTTTACATTAAAAGGAAGAACCATGGCAATCACCGGCGGCGCCGGAAACAATGGTTCGGCGATCGTAAACGCGGCTCTGGAAGCAGGTATGAACGTAGCGATGCTGAGCGGGCTGCATACAAAAGCGCAGAAGGCGATTGCAGAAAAAATTAATCCAAAGTATCGCGATCACGTGATCGGACTTGCGCAGAATCCGAAAGCGAAATGGGAAGAGAATATGGCTGCTGCGCCGGAAATTTATGAAACGCATGAGCATATGAGTGATATCATGCGCCTGGTTTATGAACATTTTGGCAGCCTGGATGTGATTGTAAATGCCAAAGGAGGCCATATCCGCTATGATTTTGAGCATACAGACAAAACCATCTGGCGCCACTCCATGGAGGTCGTGGAATCCGCGTTTGTGAATGCGAAAAATGCAATGCCATATCTGCTGGAGAGCAAGGCGCCGCGTATCATCAACATTACGACATGGGATGCGAGAAACGGCGGATATTTTCTTGATCCATCCTTCGCTGCTGCCCGTGCGGGTCTTGAGGCGCTGACTTATGAGATGGCAAAGGAACTGGGACCAAAAGGAATTACCTCAAACTGTATTCTGATCGGCCATTGCGAGGAGGATGTGCCGGAGGAGACGATGCTTAGCGATGAAGAGCGTGCAAAGATGCTCTCACAAATTCCGGTGGGCCGCATGATGGTTCCGCAGGACGTTGTCGGTGCGTTTACCTTCCTGGCGAGCGAAGAGGCAAGCTTCGTGAATGGTGCGCGGATTGATGTCAATGGCGGACTGATTGTTGGGTAAGCAATCGATTGTGAATCAGATAAATGGATCATACATAGATACGAAATGGATACTAAATGGATAACAAATGGATACGAGAAAGGAGACAGAGGAATATGGGCCTGATCATTGACGACGGTATGCCTTATTATAAGGTACCGGAGCTGACAGAGGAAGAAAAGGCGATGCCGTCTTCCCGTTTTTATACCGATTACAAGCTCTATCCGCCGAGCCCCGTCCAGCAGCAGATTCTGGACGCGGGACCGATTGCGGTGGAGGACGCGATTCCGATTGAACACTGGCTGGATCATCTGCAGGTGACCGGATATCCGAAGGTCTGCTATGGATATACCATGATGCCGGGAGGCTATGGATTTTACATCGAGTATTCCGTATCGCCGGTGACCTGGCAGGGCAAATGGAGACGCTGGTACGGAAAATGGTACAACCAGCATTCGAAAAGCATGAAGGAAGGACAGGGAAGCCTGCGCTATAAAATCTGGAATCCGCTGGATCACTGGGATCATCGGTTTGTAAACGGCGTGGACGATAAGGATGGCGTGTGGTCTCTGGAGACGCTGGATCTGGGTGCGGGCGGCGACCCGAGCAAGGGAATCCCGGCGGTGTCTCACAACATTGACCTGCGCGACTACGGGCTTTCCGAGGAGCGTTATCAGAAGCTGATCGACGCGGACTGCCGGCCGGACGCTTGCTGGGAAGAATTCGAGGGCGCTCCGGGGCATCATCTGGTGCTGCGTTTCAGCCGTCCGTGCCCGCTTGGCGGCAGAGAGAGCATCAACTGTGAGTGGATGGGCTTTTACGCGAAGGATGGCAGGATCATCCGCGATGAGAGTACACCGGTGGATAACACCTACCTGAAAAATGTTCTGACGCACAACACCATCGAGCGGCAGCATCTGTACAATGTCCTCCCGGATCTGTACGAGGCCTACAGCGGCCTGCCGATGGATGAGGACTGATGAGCATTCGGAACCAGTGACGACAGGAAATAGCATTCGACAGTTCCTAAAACGGGGGAAAGTAAGATGGGAGAGTTTAAGACAACGTTCGTGGAAGTGGCAAAACGTTCTCCTGGGGTATTATATGAGCCGGCAGAGAAAAATGAAAAGCAGAGAATTGCCGTTCTGGTCATGCATTCGGATGAGGATTATCTGACCTGGGTGACCGGTCCGGAGCTGGCCAAGCGGGGATATACCGTCCTGAACGCGAACGTGATGAACAAAGAAGGAATCATATTCAGTCAGACAGACAAAACGCGAAGTGTGAAAGCGGCGGTGGAGTATCTGCGCGCTCTTCCGCAGGTGGAAAAAATTGTCCTGATGGGGCACAGCGGCGGCGGAACTCTGATGTCGGCATATCAGGCCGTGGCGGAAAACGGTCCGCAGGTATTCCAGGGACCGGAAAAAATTTTCCCCTATCCCAGTGAGGAGGAGCTGCCGCCCGCGGACGGTGTCATGCTGTTGGACTCCAACTGGGGCAATGCGGTGATGCAGCTTCTGAGCCTGGATCCGGCGGTGGAGGACGAGCATGGCGGAATGCTCATCAACGAGGACCTGAACCTCTTCAACCCGGCAAATGGCTTTGACCCTGCAGGCTCCTCCTATTCTCATGATTTTATCCGGAATTTTCAGAAGGCCCAGAGCACGCGAAACATTTACATATTAGAATATGCCCTGGCCCGCCTGATGAAGATCGAGGCCGGTGAGGGGAACTATACGGACGATGAGCCGCTGATTATACCGGGAAGCGCGCAGGGATTTTTTAACAACAAGCTTTACGCGCAGGATCCGCGGCTGATGTCGCGCACAAAACGTGCGCATCTGCTTCTCCACCCGGACGGCACCCGGACAGAGGAGATCATTCACAGCCTCCGGGGACCGGAAAATCCGGTATCGTTTACCGACTCCTTCTGGGAAGGCGCACGGTTCCTTTCGGTAAAGACGTACCTGAATTCCTATGCGGTGCGGACCTCTGCGGAATATGGCTTTGACGAGGATCACCTGTGGGGCGTGGAGTGGGACTCCACCTATAACTGCCCGCCGGGAAATATGGCTCATGTAAAGGCACCGACTCTGGTCATGGGAATGACGGCCGGATGGGAATTCCTTGCATCCGAGACCATCTACGACATGGCCGCGAGCAGGGACAAGACCATCGCGTTCGTTGAGGGAGCCACCCACCGGTTTACCCCCGCGAAGCATCTGGAGAAATACGAAGGCGAATTCGGAGACACCGTTGCGACGCTGCATGATTTTGTGGACGAGTGGCTGAGCGCGGGGCGGTTCTGACACAGCAGAACCGCAATGACCGTTTAACTGAAAATACGACCGTTTAGCACGCACCTATTGAAATTCTGCATGAAACAGGGTAAAGTAAAAGGCAGATTGCAGGACAGGAAACGGAGAGCCGCGCATGCAAAATCGCCGTTCGGCGATGCGCGGCCTGCGTCCTGCATAAAAAGCAATGCAGGACAGGAGGTGGGTGGCATGGTTCGGTATGTGATTTATGCAGACAACGAGCAGGATATCGCCGGAGCGCCGGAGCAGGCCGGGCTGGATGCGCTTTTGCGCAGAGCTACGCTTGATCGCGGTGAATGGGCGATGACCCATTCCTTTATCGGCAGGGATCAGCTTGCCGCTTACCTCTCCTTTGTCAGGCAGAATCCTTATCTGATTATGGTTGCCGCGGCATCAGGTTCGTCTGGGAGAAAGGTAGTAGAGCAGATCAGAGAGAACAACCAGGAAGCGCGGATGATCTGGTTTTCTGACCGTGGAAATGGGGTCCTTTCTTATCAGATTCGGGTCACCTGGTTTGGCCTTCTGCCTGCGACTTGGGATGCCATTCGCCTGGCTCTGGATGCCTGCAGCATTCATCCGCTTGGCGGCATCGATGAGACATTAATAGCAGAAAACTGACAGTTTTTAAAAAATAGTTTTTCAATGACGGTTAAAAATAGTTAAAAGAGCGTTGCAGGAAGGGCCTCTTACAGAAATGTAAGGAGGTCCCTTTATTTGGTTTTCTGAAGAGACCATTTATCTGAGCTTCTGCAGAAAACCGGTATTTGATTTTCTGATTGATTTTCGAACCCGGAAGATTTACAATACGAGTGTATTTGACCCTGCCGTGTTCTTTGCGGATTGCGGCAGCGAAGTGTGTATGGAATCTGTCGCAGAAAAAGGGAAAGAATCGGCGGGTGCGAATGAGAAAATGGAACATCAGTATTTTACTTTGGACGGTCAGATCTCTGTCGGCTTTTTAAAAAAGAGGAATTTCACCGGCAGCTATAAAGGGATGCGTTATAACATGTTTGTAAAGGACAATCAGATCGTGGCAGCGACCTATCCGCAGCCATATTGCTGGGAATGTACACCGGAGGAACAGAAGACGACCCGGTCCTTTGAACTTTCACAGGAAGGGCTCGACGCAGCGATTGCGTGGCTGAATGAATCCTGGGGGGATTTTTCATGGCAGGAATGACGAAGGAGATAATCATTCAGACGGTGATGGAGCTGCTGAATGAGCGGCCGTTTACGAAGATTACGGTGAAGGATATCGTGGAGCGGTGCGGGATTAACCGAAATACGTTTTATTATCATTTCCGGGATATTACGGATGTGATGGAGTATGCGTTCAAACGGGAGTTGGACCGGATCATGCAGGCGGCCGGGCAGCAGGAAGCAGATTCCCGGACAGTTTCGGGAAAGGAAGAAGGTAGACCATCAAATACAGGGCAGGTGGTGCAGGAGACGTATTCCCCGTTTCATTTGGACGGTGACTCAGAAGACATTTATGATGGCCTGCTGAAGGTGGTGGAGCTGCTTCAGGAGAACCGGCGGGCGATTCTTCACATCTACCGCTACATGGACCGAGCGGTTTTGCAGCATCATCTGGATACGCTGTGCGAATATATTGTTTCGAATTATGTCCTGCGGGCAAGGGGCTATGTGGATATTCAGAAGCTTTCCGGGGAGGATCAGCGGCTGATGCGAAATTTCCAGAAGTGTATTCTGGAGGGAGTACTGTTGGACTGGCTGGAGCACGGAATGAAGGAAGATCTGGCTTCCGGTATGAAACGCGTGCTGGAGCTGACGGAAGAGGTGCCTGGAGTGGCTGGATGAAGCGGCCGCAGCTGCAGGATGTGGCAGCCAGACTGTACGATGGCGGGAGCTTTTTTGGTCAATTTTGGGGCAGTGTCTGATTTTTGGACATTGCGCTTTTTTTGTCTGTTTTTTTCGAAAAATGTCGGGAATATAATAGGCGTCGAAAGGAGGGGAAGGTATGGACTCGCTGAGGACACTGAAAATCGCGCGCAACGGATACATTGCAATTGCCGTTGTGGTTTGTGTGTTTGGAGTCTGTCTGCTTATAAATCCGGATTATTATTCAGCGGATATCCTGATTCGTCTGTTGGGGGTTATTTTTATTGCAGATGGCATCATTAAGATGATTGGCTATTTTTCGAAGGATTTCTATTGCCTTGCGTTCCAGTATGACTTTGCGTTTGGTATTCTGATGTGCGCACTGGGGCTTTTAATTCTGGTTCGCGGTTCGAATTATGCGCAGCTTCTCTATGTGATTCTGGGGCTAGTGATTCTGATGGACGCGCTGCTGCGCATTCAGATGTCGCTGGATGCGAAAAAATTCGGTCTGCATCTCTGGGGGCAGATTCTTCTGGTCGCGATTCTGACGGGTGTGTTTGGAATGATTCTGGTCATTGATCCATATAATGGAGAGGGGATTACCAGAACGCTGACAGGGACTGCGGTCCTGCTGGAGGGAGTACTGAATCTGTGTGTTGCGGTTTATACGGTTAAGATTCTGGATCGGTTTTCGGGGCAGGAAGGTGGACGCATGATAAAGAATAGAAGCCGTGCAAAAGAAAAGTCGCTTTGCGATTGACGCGGCCTTCACCCGCGCCTGCTTTGCAGGTACGGATATGAAATGAAATGGAATAAAGGATAGAAAAAGGAGAGGAAAACGATGAAACTGACAGATAAGGCAAAATCAACCGCAATTGAGGTCGTGGCAAAGCAGGCACTCGGCTATCTGGAGAAGGATCCGGAGACGAATATTCCAAAGCTGATGGATCTGGTGGACAAATATACGCCGAAGGACTGGTATGCAGGGCAGCGAAATGCGATCCGCAACGCAATCAAGGATAAGGATAACAACTGGTATCAGCTGGTGATGCGGATGTATCAGCTGGATCCGGGCGTGCGGAAAGCCTTTTTCCAGAATTTTATCATCAACGCCAGCCTGAAGGGCAGCCTGCTTCAGGAAGAAAATATGAAGGAAAATAACTGCAATTCACCGTGGGCGATCCTGCTGGATCCGACAAGCGCGTGCAATCTGCAGTGTACCGGCTGCTGGGCTGCGGAGTACGGCCATCAGCTGAACCTGACGCTGGAGGAGATTGATTCGATCATCCGTCAGGGCAAGGAGATCGGCGTGTACATGTACATATACACCGGCGGTGAGCCGACGGTCCGCAAGAAGGATATCATTAAGCTCTGCGAGATGCATCCGGACTGTGAGTTCCTGGCGTTTACAAATGGTACGCTTTTCGACGAGGAATTCTGTGATGAGATTCTGCGCGTGAAGAACTTTATCCCGGCGTTCAGTGTCGAAGGTTCCGAGGAAGCCAACGACGGGCGCCGCGGCAAGGGCATTTATCAGAAGGTCATGCACTCCATGAAGCTTCTGAAGGACCGCGGTCTTCCGTTTGGCGTGTCTACCTGCTATACAGCGGCAAATGTGGAGAGTGTATCGAGCGAGGAGTATTTTGACACACTGATAGACAGCGGCGCGTACTTCGCCTGGTTCTTCCATTATATGCCGGTTGGAAACGACGCGTCCGCGGCACTTCTGCCTTCGCCGGAGCAGCGGAAGCTGATGTACAGCAAGATCCGCGAATACCGCAAGACAAAGTCTCTGTTTACGCTGGACTTCCAGAATGACGCAGAGTATGTGCACGGCTGCGTGGCCGGAGGCCGCTATTACCTGCACATCAACGCGAAAGGCGATGTTGAGCCGTGCGTGTTTATTCATTACTCGAACTGCAATATCAAGAACACGACCCTGAAGGATGCGCTGAAGAGCCCGATTTTCCAGGCTTATCATGACAATCAGCCGTTCAATGACAATATGCTGCGTCCGTGCCCGATGCTGGAGAATCCGGAGGCGCTGCGCAAGATGGTGAAGGAGACGAACGCGGTCAACACCGATTATCAGAGCCCGGAGAGCGTGGATGATCTCTGCGACAAGACCACACCGTACGCCGAGAACTGGAAACCGACGGCGGACGAGATCTGGGCGGCCAATCCTCAGAGCACGAATCCGAAGCCGAGGAAACGGTAAAAAATTTGCGGTAGTGTAAAAATCTTCGCGAAAATGGTGAAATCCATCGCGAAAGCGATACAATGAAATCCGCACAACATAAAATCGCTTAGCGAGTATGGACATGTGATACAAATTATTTTGTAAAAATATTGCTTATTGGAACCCCGGCAGATGTCAGATAGCGTTTGCCGGGGCGTTTTTATGCGCAGAGCCGGGCAAGGTGTATTGCGGCTAAAGCCGCACCCGGCTCGCGCAGACGAGTAGGAGCCGACAGGTCGCCTCCTACTCGATCACAGGGCTGCGTAAAAACTTAATATTTTTTTCAGAAACGGTTGATTGACATGGAAAAGGTTTGCAGGTAATCTTTGTACAGAACATTTGTATATCAATTGCCTGTAGAAAGTCTGCATGGGCGTGGAAGGTCAGTTGTTTGTACTTTTATCAGGCGTTCGCCGCCGACATATAGGAATGCAGGTGCCGATCTGGGTGAAGGGGAAACGTGCTTAAATCGAAAGGTATGAGGAGGAGCTATGGAGCAGCCATTGGTGAGTATCATTGTTCCAATTTATAATGCAGAGGATTACATTGGACGCTGTGTGGACAGCATTTTGAAACAGGAATATCAGAATCTGGAGATTCTGCTGATTGACGACGGGAGCAGCGACGGTACGGCGCAGCTGCTGGATGAGTATGAAAAAAAGGACGCGCGGATTCGTGTCATTCATCAGGAGAATGCCGGCGTTTCCGCGAGCCGGAACCGGGGGCTGGAGCTTGCGCAGGGGACGTATGTGCAGTTTGCGGACAGCGATGACTGGCTGACGCCGGACTCGACAAAGCTGCTGGTGCGCCCTGCCGTGGAGAAGAATTGCGATCTGGTGATCGGAGATTTTTACCGGGTGAATGGAAAGCGGCTTTCGCAGAAAGGCGATATTGACGCGGATCATGTGATGGACCGCAGGGAGTTTGCCTCCTATATGATTGAAAACCCGGCGGATTATTATTACGGAGTGCTCTGGAACAAGCTGTTTCGCCGGTCCATTATCGAGGAGCATCAGATCCGCATGGATGAGGAGATCGACTGGTGCGAGGATTTTCTGTTTAATCTGGAATACATCCGGTATGCGGAGGTGATTTTTGCGATTCAGGTGCCGGTTTATTATTATAAAAAGCGCAAGGACAGCCTCGTCTCGCAGGGCGCGAGCATCAGCAATACGGTGAAAATGAAAAGCTCGGTGTTTGATTATTACAATGCCTTTTACCGGGATGTCTATGAGGAAGATTATGCCGAGGTGAAGCAGAAGGTCCGCATGTTCCTGATCAGCACGGCCATGGACGGGCTGGTCATGCCGACGGTCGTTCCGGGCAGCGCAAAGCTTGGTGAGGAGCGGCTGAAGCTGGCCGGGCAGTCGATTGATGGGACGCGGGGCATTCTGGCGGATATGTATTATTTTCGCAAGCTGCTGGAATATCATCTTGGCCTGGGTGCGATGCTGAAAAAAATTACGCTGGACGAGGCGCTTCTTCTTCTGCTGTTTGAGAATATCTGCCAATTTGAGAGCCGCAAAGAGATTGCGGAGCTGACCGGCATCAATGTGCAGAAAGCGACGCGGGCGCTTGCAAGGCTGAAACGCGAAAAGCTGGTGAATGTTGAGACCGATGAGGAGGGAGCACTGACGATTGAGGTTCTCGAAAAGGCGAACGAATATCTGGATGAGATCAACCATGCGGCAGAGGAGTGCCGGAGCGCCTGCCTGAAGGGATTTTCGGAGAAAGAGGCGGAAGATACAGGGACTCTTATGAGAAAGCTGAATGAGAATGTGCGCGCGAAGCTGACGCAGGTGTCATATCCGGGGAATCCGGAGGCAGATGATATGGCCAAAAGCGAGGCAAAAATGTGGGGAAAGGCAGCGCGAAGAACATGAGAATAGATAGCGCGAATAACATGGGGATAGGCAGTGTATGGAGTACGGTGAAGCCCCTGAATGAAAAGAGATGAGAAAAGGGGAAATATATTGACACACGTATAAAATACGTGTAAAATAAGAATGCACAGGGGAAGGAATGGGTATGAGATATAGTGAGTTAGAGAAAAAACTAAAAAAGGCAGGATGCAAAATTCTGCGGGAGGGTGCAAATCATCGTATCTGGTACAGTCCGATGACTGAAAAATCGTTTCCGGTCAGTCGGCATAGAACGGAAGAAGTGCCTGCTGGAACGTTGAAGTCAATTATACAGGATGCGGGCCTGTAAAACAGTGATCGTAATAAATGAAGGAGGTTTTTAAGATGGCGAAATATGCATATCCGGCAATTTTTACAGAGGAAGAAAACGGGTACAGTATCCGCTTTCCGGATCTTGAAAGCTGCTATACCAGCGCGGAAACGATCAATGATGGAATTGCGATGGCAGAGGATGTATTATGTCTTACGCTGTACTGGCTGGAAAAGGAAGAAAAACAGATTCCAGCGCCTGCCAGAGTAAATGATGTGACACATGGGACGAACGAATTTGTTTCACTGGTGGCCTGCGATACGGACTGGTATCGGAGATTCTATGACAGTAAGGCTGTAAAGAAAACCCTCACGATACCAGGCTGGCTGAATGATCTGGCAGAGCGCAAGGGTATTAATTTTTCCGGCGTTTTGCAGGATGCCCTGAAAGCGGAATTGAGAATTGGATGAGATTTTTACAGCACTTTGTTCAGGAAGTCGATGGTGCGCGGCTCTTTCGGGTTCAGCAGCACCTCCTGCGGAGTGCCTTCCTCGACGATGTAGCCGCCGTCCATAAAGAGGACGCGGTCTGCGACCTCGCGGGCAAATCCCATCTCGTGCGTGACGATGACCATGGTCATGCCGTCCGCTGCGAGCTGCTTCATGACCTGCAGCACCTCGCCGACCATTTCGGGGTCAAGTGCGCTGGTCGGCTCGTCGAAGAGCATGATATCCGGCTCCATGCACAGGGCACGGGCGATGGCGACACGCTGCTTCTGACCGCCGGAGAGCTGGTTCGGATAAGCATCCGCCTTGTCCTCCATGCCGACCTTGACGAGCATTTTGCGCGCCCGTTCAGCGGCTTCTTCCTTGCTCGCCTTTTTTAAGTCCACGGGAGCCAGCGTCAGGTTCCGCATGACGTCCATGTGCGGAAACAGATTGAAATGCTGGAACACCATGCCGATGTTTTCACGCAGCTTGTTGATATCGGTTTTCTTATCGGTCAGGCTCATGCCGTCGACCGTGATTTCTCCGCCGGTGATTTCTTCAAGATTGTTGATGCAGCGCAGGAAGGTAGACTTGCCGCTGCCGGAGGGGCCGATGACCACGACGACTTCACCTTCGTAGATGTCCGTGGAGATATCCTTTAAAACCTCCAGCTTTTTGAAATTTTTCTTCAGATGAGATACATGAATTTTGACAGTTCTATTCTCTGCCACGGTTCAGCCTCCTCTCCAGTATTCTTGAAATAACGGTCAGAATCTCAATGACAATCAGGTACATGACGGCGACAATCGCCCAGACCTGAAAGGACATAAAGGTATTTGCCACCACGTTTTTGGCGGTATTGACCAGCTCCGGGAAACCGATGATTGACAGGATGGAGGTATCCTTCAGCGTGATGATGAACTGGTTGATGATACTTGGAATCATTGTGCGGATGGCCTGCGGCATTACGACCCGGTACATCGCGCGCCACCAGGGAAGCCCCAGGCTTCTTGCTGCCTCCATCTGTCCCTTGTCCACAGACTGGATCCCGGCCCGGATGATCTCAGACATATAGGCGCCGCAGTTCAGTGCCAGGCAGATTGTGCCGGCCTGCAGGGCGCTCAGCGTAAATTTGGAGCTGGAGGAAACGATGCCGTTTATGAACGCCGGCACGCCGAAATAGATGAAATAGGCGAGGACGATCATTGGTACGCCGCGGATGACATCCACAAAGACCCGGTTGACGGCGCGGCAGACCTTGTTTTTTGTGACGCCGAGGATACCGAAAAAGATGCCCAGAATGCAGGCGAAAAACAGACCGCACAGCGCGAGCAGCACAGTCTGCTGCATCGCAGCCAGCAGAAGCGGCCCGTAGTTTGTAATAATTTTTACCATAAAAAAACTCCCTTTGGATTGTACCGGCAGCCAACCCAAACGCATTGGTTGCCTGTCTGATTTAAGAAAGCTGCCGCAAAATCCCTGACGGATCCGACGGCAGCTTTTTCTGGCAACTGCGATTGAGCTTTACAGTAACCTTTCCTTTTGTATCAGGAAATTCTCCGAATCTCCGCGTAATGGATAAGCTGGCTGTCCTGCGAAAAACACTCTACGACAGCTGCTGCAAATGCACCGGAAAATTACTCCGTAACGGCCTCTGTCCCGGCTTCGGTCTCAGCCTCTGCGTCGCCAAGCATAGCGGCTTCTGCCGTAGCTGCCGCGTCCTCGCCAAGGTAGTTCGCGATGATTTCTGCATAGGTGCCGTCCGCTACGATGTCAGCAAGACCAGCATTGAACATGTCGAGCAGCTCCTGGCTGTCCTCAGAGAAGATCGCAAAGCCATACGGCGAACCTTCGTTCTCGGTATCATACAGGATGGTCAGAGCAAGATCGCCGTCCTGAATGGAAGCAGCCATAATCGGCGTATCCTCGAAGCAGGCTACTACCTGTCCGCCGAGAACGGCCTGATACATCGTCGGTGAATCCTCATAATAAGTAATCTCAAATCCGTACTCCTCCTGCAGGCTCTCTGCATAGGAAGCACCCTGTGTACCGGTCTTTACGCCAACCGTCTGGCCGGAAAGATCCTCAAAGCCTGCGATCTCGGAATCAGCCGCAACCGTCATAGACTGTGTTGCATTGTAATATCCATCGGAGAAGGTCCAGCCGGACTCCTTGCGCTCATCCGTGATGGAAGCGCCTGCGATCATGCCGTCTGCCTGGCCAGCCTGGCAGGCCGCAATCGCGGAATCCCAGCCGAGGGAATTCAGCTCATATTCAAAGCCCTGATCTTCTGCAATCGCTGCGAGAATGTCTACGTCAATACCAACAAACTCACCGTCATCGTTCGTGTACTCGAACGGCTTGAACACGGTATCCGTCGCAATCACCCATACTTTGGATTCTTCTTCTGCTGCCACCGGAACGGTCATGCAGCCTGCGACCATTGCCGCCGCGAGCAGACAAGCTACTTGTTTCTTCATGTTAGAACACTCCTTTTCTTTGATTATAATGAAAAAAGGCGCAGCTAACGAAAGCTGACGCCCTTGTCACTTTGTCTATTCTAGCACCGCGCATTTATTCTGTCAATAATTATTAATTTTTTTGTAAAAATATACGGCCGCGCGGCATGCCATCGGATCAGGGATATTCTGCGGCCAGCTGTTCCAAAGGCGCTCAATCCGCAGAGCTGGTTTTCCTGAATTTGGATGACAAATCTTCCCAACCATAGTATAATGCATATGGCCCGGATGACAGATGCTCCCGAACATAGTATCATGCATATGGCCCGGATAACCGATGCTCCCGAACGTAGTATCATGCATATGGCCCGGATGACTGGTGCGGTTTGAGCCCTGTGATTTCGATACATACCATGAGTAAATTGATTTTGATGACGAAAAAGGAGGGATGGATGATGCTGGAACAGACAGAATCAAAGAGCGATGCGATGCTTCGCCGTCGTTTTC
The DNA here is from genome assembly GCA_021199475.1 of Lachnospiraceae bacterium. Classification (GTDB taxonomy): domain Bacteria; phylum Bacillota; class Clostridia; order Lachnospirales; family Lachnospiraceae; genus Choladousia. Next base: position 18,774 of record JAJQHZ010000117.1, on the reverse strand, counting down.
GCTGCATTGTTTCCTTTGCAGTGCTGCTGTTTCTGACAGGAGTTCTTTTCATCTGGAATGTGAATTCGGGCAGCGTAGAGTTGTCCGTTTCGGAAATCATCGGAATTTTGTTTCGGGGGACGGGCGATGAGACTGCCTACAATATCATCTGGCAGATTCGGCTGCCCCGCATTCTCTCCGTTATCATCCTGGGCGGCGCGCTTTCTGTCTCGGGATTTCTGCTGCAGACCTTCTTTGGAAATCCGATCGCGGGTCCGTTTGTGCTGGGCATTTCGTCCGGCTCCAAGCTGGTTGTAGCTCTGACGATGGTTTATTTCCTCTCTGTTTCCAAAACTATGACATCCGGGATGATGATCATTGCCGCGTTCATCGGCTCGATGATTTCGATGGGGTTCGTTCTGCTTGTGTCGCACAAGGTCAAGCGGATGTCCATGCTGGTCATCTGCGGCGTGATGATTGGCTATATCTGTAACGCGATCACCGATTTTGTGGTGACCTTCGCCGATGATTCGAATATCGTCAATTTGCATAACTGGTCGCTCGGCAGCTTTTCCGGAATGACCTGGAGCAATGTGGCGGTGATGGCGGTTGTGGTCGGCGTGACTGTTTTGATTACCTTTTTTCTGTCAAAGCCGATCGCGGCTTATCAGCTCGGCGAGGTCTACGCACAGAACCTCGGCGTCAATATCCGTCTGTTTCGGGTGGCGCTGATTTTGCTTTCGAGCATCCTTTCCGCCTGCGTGACCGCGTTCGCGGGGCCGATCTCATTTGTCGGGATTGCGGTGCCGCATCTGGTAAAAAGTCTGCTGAACACGGCGAAACCGATTCTGGTGATTCCGGCCTGCTTTTTAGGTGGTGCGGTGTTTTGTATGTTCTGCGACCTGATCGCCCGGACGGTTTTTTCCCCGACGGAGCTCTCCATCAGCTCTGTCACCGCAGTGTTTGGGGCACCGGTGGTTATCTATATTATGGTGAGACGAAAATCAGAATAATATGGAGAAAACAAATTTACCGTAAGATGCCAGCGCCAGGTGAGAGGGGCAGAAAGGAATGAAAATAATGCGGGGGAATATGACACAGGAGAACATAATGAAAAATCAGCCGGAGCAGTGCCCGGAAAGAGATTTGGACCGCACACACTATTATTTTCATACGGAACAGCTCACAGTTGGTTATGACGGAAAGCCCTTAATTAAGGAAATTGAAATGCACGTGCACCGTGGAGAAATCCTGACGCTGATCGGTCCGAACGGCGGCGGAAAATCAACGATTCTCAAGAGCATCACGCGTCAGCTTAAGACCATCTGCGGAACGGTGTACCTAGAAAATGAGACGCTGCAAAAGCTGTCCGGAAAAGAGCTGTCTCAGAAAATGGCGGTCGTTCTCACTGAGCGGATGCAGTCCGAGCTGATGACCTGCGAGGACGTCGTGGCTACCGGCCGTTATCCTTATACGGGCGCGCTCGGAATTCTGACGGAGGAGGACCGCGTGAAGGTGCATGAGGCGATGGCGCTCGTCCACGCGCTCGATCTTTGCGACCGCGATTTTAAGGCAATCAGCGACGGGCAGCGCCAGCGGATTATGCTCGCGCGGGCGATCTGCCAGGAGCCGGAGATTATCATTCTCGATGAGCCGACCTCCTACCTCGACATCCGCCACAAGCTGGAGCTTCTTTCCATTCTAAAACAGCTTGTAGCACAGAATCAGGTCGCGGTCATCATGTCCCTGCATGAACTGGATCTCGCGCAGAAGGTCTCGGATCAGGAGATCTGTGTCCACGGCGAATTCATCGACCGCGCCGGAACGCCGGAGGAGGTCTTTACCCCCGAATACATTCGCGGGCTCTACGGCATCACGACCGGCAGCTACGATCCGCTCTTCGGCTGTATCGAGCTGGATGGCGTCAAAGGCAGACCGGAGGTCTTTGTCATTGGCGGAGGCGGGAGCGCGATTCCGGTCTATCGCCGGCTGCAGCGCGAAGGAATCCCCTTCGCCACCGGCGTCCTGCATGAAAATGACATCGACTATGAGGTGGCCAAAAGCCTTGCCTCCGTTACCGTCACAGAGCGCGCCTTTGAGCCGGTCAGCGAGGGAGCGGTACAGGAAGCGCTTGCGCTCTTGCGCGGCTGCCGCCGCGTGATCAGCTGCGTGCCGGAGTTTGGAACGATGAATGCGGGGAATGAAGAGCTGCTTACAGAAGCCAAACGGCTGGGGATACTGGAAGAAGGAAACAGGCAATAAAAATTGTAAATAAAAGCAGGAGAGGGAAAAACAATGGCAAAGTTATATTTCCGCTATGGCGCGATGGGAAGTTCCAAGACAGCGAATGCACTGATGGTTCAGTATAATTATTATGAGAGAGGAAAATGTGCGCTGCTGGTGAAGCCGCAGCTGGACAACCGCGATGGCGAGGGAGTTATCTCATCGCGCATCGGTCTGAAACAGAATTGCAGCTACGTGGAAGAGCTGGTACAGATGACGCAGGAGGAGATTCAGAAATACGATTGCGTGGTAGTGGACGAGGCGCAGTTCTGCACAAAGGAGCAGGTGGAATTTCTGGTGCACATCGTGGACGACCTGACTGTGCCGGTGATCTGCTATGGACTGCGTACGGATTTCCAGCGGAATCTGTTCCCGGGCAGCATGTGGCTGCTCGCCTGGGCGGATGTCATCGAGGAAATCAAGACGGTCTGCTGGTGCGGGAAGGCAGCGACCTGCAATGCCCGTTTCAATGAGGATGGCGAGATGATTACCGAAGGCGATCAGGTGGTGCTGGGCGCGAACGATAACTACACCGCGCTGTGCCGGAAGCACCACCGCCGCAAAATGCTCAGACCCATGTCCTAAGGGCAGGCGCATTCACTTTGTATCCAACATCAGCTGAATCTTTGTCTTTACAATATCGAAGGCAACATCATTCATGCCACTGTTGATCACCAGATCAGCGGTGGCTTTTGTCGGCTCGACAAACATGTAGTGCATGGGCTTGACGGTGGTCAGATACTGCTGGACGATGCTGTCGATGTCGCGCCCGCGCTCTTTCACATCCCGGACAATCCGCCGCAGGATGCGCTCGTCCGCATCGGCTTCCACATAGATTTTGATGTCAAACAGATCGCGCAGCCGCTCGTCGGCGAGCAGCAGGATCCCCTCCGCCAGAATGATCCGGCGCGGCTCAATGTGAATGGTTTGATCCGAACGGTTATGCTGGCTGTAATCGTAGACCGGGCAGTCAACGGCCTCGCCATTTTTCAGCATCTCCAGATGCCGGACCATCAGATCGGTCTCAAGCGCGTCCGGATGGTCGTAGTTTACCATCTTGCGCACCTCGAACGGGACATTGTCCTGCCGTTTGTAATAGTTGTCGTGGTAAATGACCGCGATGTCATCCGCAAAATATTCCTTTAAGCGGTTCGTAAACGTAGATTTTCCTGAGCCGGTGCCCCGGCGATTCCGATGATGATACAGTCCATTTTGAGATCCTTTCTCTGGTGAATGAATATACTCATAATTTTACGTGCTTCGGGGAAATGCGTCAAGGAAATCTTTCCGGAGTTGCTGAATTTGTGTGCCTGCATTTATGGCCGCCTGTTTATTCCCGCAGGCGGTCTGCATTTGTTCGCAGTAACCGGCATAGGTTAGAAGGCCAGGATTTTAATGGCTGTTTTTCGCTTGCCTGGTTTTGGAAGAAGGAAAACCAGATTTGGAAAAATGAAAAATGTGTCGTGCGGAGGAAGGAACGAAATGAATGTAATCTGGGGCGTGATGCTGCTGACAGGGATTGGTTACGGCGTTCTGACCGGCCGGGTGGATGCAGTGTCGGAAGCGCTGCTGTCGTCGGCAAAGGAAGGCGTATCCCTTTGCGTGACCATGTTTGGCGTGATGGCATTGTGGAGCGGCCTGATGGAGATTGCGTCAGATGCTGGGCTGATACAGGCGATTGAGGGAAAGCTGCGCCCGGTCATGCGGTTCCTGTTTCCGAATATTCCGGAAGGACATCCCGCGCTGGAATCCATTACGACAAATTGTATCTGCAATCTTCTGGGGCTTGGCAGCGCATCGACGGTGTATGGGCTGAAGGCAATGGAGGAGCTGGAAGCACTGGAGGAGCAACGGAGAACCGCCAGGAGAACGGAAGAAACGGAAACCGCCGCAGGTGCTTCCGGGCAGGTAAAGGAGCAATGGTATAAAAAGAAGCAGGCATCCTGCTTGAAAGGCCGGAGGACAAATCGGGGACGGCTTTCCAGAGATGCCGCTCCCCGGGGCACGGCCAGTAACGAGATGTGTAATTTCCTGATTTTGAATATTTCCTCGCTCCAGCTTATCCCAATGACCATCATCGCTTACCGCAGCCAGTACGGAAGCGTCAATCCGACCGCGATCATTGCCCCCGGAATTGTGGCGACCGCGGTGAGCACGGGCGTGGCGGTGATCGTTTGCAGGGGGATGGACCGGTTACGGTAGGCCCATTCGCTGTGTCAGGTATGTTCCATCGGGCTGTCGTCGGAACAGGCAAAGAGAACGTACAGGTAATCACACTCCAGACGGACGGTCGGCTACCGGCAGCTCTCCCGCACAACGAGGCGGCTTGGGAACTCGACGCGGATTTTTTCCGTGTGGCCTCTCTGCATCCGGTCCAGCAGCACTTTTACGGCCATTTTTCCCATGTCCTCGTAGGGAATATGGACGGTAGTCAGGGCGGGCGTGACCTCCTGCGCGGCATGGATATCATCGATGGAGATGAGCGCAGGCACCTGGCCCTGGGCTTTTGCGGTTCGCGGGCGCGTGGGTTTTTGTATATCGGTTTTCCGGGGCATTTGCGGCCCGCTGACGGACTGGTTCCCGCTCTGTGAGGACGGGAGAGAAGCTGCTGCTTCCTGAGTGTCGGCATGTTCGTTCCATGCCCGCAGGGCTCCGATGGCGGTGGCATCGTTGGCACACAGAACCGCATCGGCAGTATGGCTTTGCAGTAGCTTTTTCATTGCGGCATAGCCGCTCTGGGTGGTCTGATCGGTAGGAAGGATGATGGCATAATCCAGAGGCAGGCTGTTTCGAATCATTGCTTCACAGTAGCCGACATAGCGGTCTTCGTAGGAACAGTCTCCGATGTATCCGATGCGGCGGTACCCCTTTGCAATCAGGAATTCCATCGCGCGGGCGGCTGCGGCTTTTCCGTCGCAGATGATTTCGTCGATTTCAAACTGGGTCGGATTCCGGCTGATCGAGACGATATGCTTGCTGTGCTTTTTCAGCTTTTCCAGTGTCTGTGATGTGCTGCGCCCCAGAATGATATAGCCGTCGGGGGCTTTTGAGATGCTTCCCTTTGCTGCACGGATTGCGCCTGATTCGAGAAAACCTCCGCCGGTGAGCTCTGTCGCTGTATAGACGTCGCAGATGGTACAGCCGCAGGCGAAGGCCTCCTGCTCGACGCTGCGGAACAGTTCGCGGAAAAAAGGATCGTCATCCAGAGAATCAAATCGCTCCAGAATGACGGCAAAGCTTCTGTGCGGCGCCGGGTCTGTATGGGCGGCGCCGCGTTTGAGGGCGCGCGCACTTTCATTGGGTACATACTGAAGCTCTTTTGCCGCCGCCCAGATTCTGGTTTTCACCTCCTCTGAGGCACAATTGTACTCCCGGTTGTTTAACACTCTTGAAACAGTTGAAATGGATACGCCGGTCATCTCGGCGATCTGTTTTAAAGACATAGGGGGGTCCCTCCTTACCACAGAGGCTGGAGCACCTGCAATGAAATTGCCTCTGGCAATGGGCAGGTGCGAAGGTGGTAAGGAATCCTCCCGCAAGCGGGTCCCTCCTTACCACAGGGTGTGAAAACGTTTGTGTAATAATTGCTTTTCTTATTTCGAAATCTGGAGTATATTATAACCCGAAAAACCGGATAATACAAGGAACGAAAGGAGATAAATCCATGAAAATGACGGATGAAAACGTTTGCGTAAATAATTACCCGGATAAGGGTTCGGATAAGAGGAAAAAGCATCTTTCGAAGCGTTTGCAAATGAAACTGCAAAATGGAAAGCGGTCTGTGCTGAAACAATTCGCGTATTCTCTGCTGCTGCCTCTGGCACTTACGGCAGCGGTATCCGGCACGGCTTCCGCCGATGACACCGTTGAGGTGAGAATGGCGTATTTTCCGAATATTACGCATTCGCAGGCGCTGGTAATGAAAAATGAAGGCGCGCTGGAGGAGGCGCTAGGCGACGGCTATGAGGTTTCATGGACCTCGTTTACGGCGGGCTCTTCTGAGGTGGAAGCGTTGTTTGCGGAGGCCATCGATATCGGCTACATCGGTCCGGTCCCGGCCATCAATGGAAATGTGAAATCGGATGGAGATGTGGTTGTGATTGCGAACGCGGCGGATGCGGGAGCGGTGCTGATCATGAATTCGGATTCCGGTATCTCGTCCGTGGCGGATCTGGATGGGAAAACGGTGGCGATTCCGCAGGTAGGAAATACGCAGCATCTGTGCCTTCTGAACCTGCTCTCGGAAAATGACCTGGCACCGGTTTCGTCCGGCGGGACGGTAGAGGTCGTCGCAGTTGACAATTCGAACCTGCAGACGATGTTTGATCAGGGTAGCGTTGATGCGGCGCTGGTTCCGGAGCCATGGGGCACGATCCTGACCGCGTCTGACAATGTGGATCTGCTTCTGGATTATCAGGATATTTATCTCTCCGGTGATTATCCGGTCGCGGTGGTGGTCGTTCGCAAGGAGTTCATGGAAGAGCACCCGGATGTGGTGGAGACCTTCCTTCAGGTGCACATCGATACGACGGACGCGATCAATGCGGACCTGGACGGATCGATTGACGCGATGATTGAGGAGATTGAGAACGTGACCGGCACGGCTTACGACAAGGATGTCATCGAAAGCTCATTTTCCCGGACAACGGTCACAGTGGATCTGAATGAGGACGCCCTGCTGCAGTTTGCGCAAACGGCGTATGATGAGGAATTCATCAGTGAGATGCCGGGCGATTCGCTGACGGATCTGTCGATGCTGGAGGAGCTGCAGGCGGCCAGGTGATGCAGGGGGAACCTCTGGTATCGGGAAAAACGGCTAGCTATGTCGAGGATTTTAGCATCGTGCTATCGGCGAAACAGGCAAGCAGAATGCACATGGAATTACGATACGGGCTATTAAGCGTTGGCTCTGGCTGATACGGGTCAGAGCGATGACGTGGAAAGGATGGAATCAGTTTTGTCACTGGAATTAAGGCATATCAGCCGCAGCTTTGATCATTCCGTCAGGGAAACGCTGAAGGATATTTCTCTGACGGTGGAGGACGGGGAATTTGTCTGTATTGTCGGTCCGTCCGGCTGCGGGAAATCTACATTATTAAATATTGTCGCGGGACTGGACCGGCCGACCTCAGGAGAAATTCTGGTAAATGGAAAGCCGATCGCGGGGGCGGGAGCGGACCGCGTGATGATGTTTCAGGAGCACGCACTTTATCCGTGGCTGAATGTCCGCGAGAATGTCAAGTTTGGGATGAAGCTTGCCGGGGTGCCGAAGGAGGAGCAGGAGCGACGCGCGGAGCATTATCTGAAGCTGGTGCGGCTCTGGGAATTCCGAGACTACCGGATTCATGAAATCTCAGGCGGGATGAAGCAGCGGACGGCTCTCGCGCGGGCGCTGTGCCTGAACAGTCCGGTGCTTTTGATGGACGAGCCGTTTTCAGCGCTGGATAAGCAGACCACGAACAAGCTCCGCGCGGATCTGGAGCAGATCTGGGAGGAGACGAAAAAAACGATTCTTTTTGTCACGCACAGCGTGGAGGAAGCAGTGTTTCTGGCGGATCGGATCGTCGTTCTGTCGGATAATCCGGGCTGCATCAAGGAGGTTTTTCCGGTCGATCTGCCGCGGCCGAGAGAGATCGATTCGCCCGAGTTCCTGACCGTCCGGCATCAGATCTTATCCTGCGTGGAGAGGGAGGTGGAGAAGCTTGCAAAAGAAGAATACGACAGCTGATGGAGCCAGATGCCGGGATGATTGTGTTACAGTGGATTTCGGTGATAAAAAGAACATGAATCAGAGCGGAGAAAAGACTGGTGCAGCCGGCAGGAGAGGGGAGACTGGAACTATTGTGAAAAAAATCGTCACGAGCATTTGCTTTTACATCCTCCTGATTCTTCTCTGGCAGGCGATCTACACCCTCGGGACCGGCCCGCTTGGCTGGTGGAAATCCTACGCGATGCCGAACCCGCTCGGAGTCGTGAAAAGTCTGAGAAAGCTGATTGTAAATGGAACGCTGTTCAACGCGACCACCTACAGCCTGAGGCGCGTACTGATCGGATTTGCGCTCTCGCTGCTGATTGGGACCGCTCTGGGACTGCTGATCTCTGCATCGAAATTTCTGAACCGGAACCTGAAGCCTCTGATGAACGGAATTCAGTCACTCCCGAGCGTCTGCTGGGTGCCGTTCGCAATCCTCTGGTTTGGTTTGAAGGAGTCGGCGGTATTGTTTGTAGTCGTGATTGGCTCCACATTCAGTGTGGCGCTGGCAATCGAGAACGCGATCAGCACGATCCCCCCGATTTACCGGAGGTCCGCAGCGACCATGGGAGCAACGACGGTTCAGATGTATACGAATATCATTTTTCCGGCAGCGCTGCCGGGATTCCTGGCAGGACTGCGGCAGTCGTGGTCGTTTGCCTGGAGGGCGCTGATGTCCGGCGAAGTAATGTCCGCCTATGTCGGACTGGGCTATTCGCTGATGGCAGCCCGTGACATGGCAGACATTAACCAGGTGACGGCCGTGATGCTGACCATCATCGTAATCGGAATTCTCATCGACCGGTGCGTATTCTCCGCCCTGGAGCGGCGGGTGCTCAAAAGCCGGGGGTTATGACTCCACCCGGGTCCACACCTGCATCTCACCGCCGTCCGCGCCCGAACGGTTTGCCCACATATAATAGGGAATGAATTTCAGGGAGACGGAATCCTTTGCCGGTCGTTTCCACGGATGGTAAAGGGAAGCTGACGATGCGTCATCCGGTCTCTGCCGATCGCCCGGCCAGCAGATGGCCTTCGCCGGCTCACCGCAGATGTCGATATCGCCAACCTCTGGCGCAGCGCAGGGGTCAAGCGTCAGTAAATGCAGATCGCTGCCATTATCGGCCTCTTCCAGGCAATAGACGATCGGGCCTCTGGTCACAGCTGCCTTTCCGATGTCTTCACGGATTTTGGTATCCGGTGCAGCCAGTTTTACATCCATCGGAAAATGAAGGCGAATCACATCCTCGTCGCCCCAGGTTTTTTCCACGTAGAGATAGCCATCGCGAAATTCTACATGCGCATCGTTAAGGCCGGTAATGCTGCAGACAGAAATCAGCTGTCTGACAAAAGACTCATTCGCGGAAGCGGCGCAGAACGGTTTCGGTTGTTCGGATACCAATTGGTTGTTTGTACAACCTTCTTCGGCGTTGCTCACTGGGGAGATGCTTTCTATTGCCCAGTCCGGCATTCGCAGTGCAAGGCGGAACGGTGTCCCCTTTGCCTGTACCCGTACGCAGACCGCGCCGTCCCAGGGGAACGCGGAGTCGATGCTAACGTGTATGCCGGATGGTTCGCCTGTTTCCCCGTTTTTGCGGCTGATATTGCTCTGAGTTGAGACATCATTGCCGCGGAGGTTATCCTTACAGGAATCGCTTGTCGGGGATGCTTTGCGGTTTTCCGGGAAAGCCTCACCTGGCGACGAAAGGTTCACTGATTTGGTAATCCTGGCACCGATATAAAGATGCAGGTACAACGTATTTTCTGACTCTGTGTATGCATAGGAAGCGATAGAGGAGAGCAGCCGCGCAAGGTTCGGCGGGCAGCAGGCGCAGCCAAACCATTTCTGGCGGACCGGCTTCACGTGGAATTTGCGCTCGTCTTTTTGGAAGGCCTCCGGGTTTACCTCCAGCGGGTTCACGTAGAAAAAGCTCTTGCCGTCGAGCGCCATGCCGCTTAAGATGCCATTGTAGAGCGCACGCTCCATCACGTCCGCATATCTGGACTGCGGGTGGATTTCCAGCATCCGGCGGGCAAAAAACACAAGACCGATGGAAGCGCAGGTCTCCGCGTAAGCGGTGTCATTGGGCAGATCATAGGCGAACGAGAAGGCTTCGCCGAGATGGGTACTGCCGATGCCGCCGGTGATATACATTTTTTTCGTGACAATATCATCCCAGAGCCGTTCACAGGCCTGGTACAGCTCCTCATCTTGAGTCAGACGGGCGACGTCCGCCATGCCGGAATACAGATAGACGGCACGTACCGCATGTCCGACTGCTTCTTTCTGTTCCCGCACCGGGAGATGCGCCTGATTGTATTCATAGCGAAGATCCTCCTCGTGCCCGGGCAGGATGGCCTCCGGGTGCTCCCGGTCAAAATAGTAAGGCCGCGTGCCTCTCTGATCGATGAAAAAGCGGCTCAGATTCAGGTATTTCTGTTCTCCGGTCACCTCATAGAGGCGCACAAGTGCCATCTCCGCAATCTCGTGTCCCGGATATCCCTTGCATTTTCCTTCTTCCGGTCCAAACGTATCCGCGATAAAATCCGCATACCGTCTCGCCGCATTCAGCAGCTTCTCTTTTCCGGTCGCCTGATAATAGGCCACCGCCCCCTCAACCAGGTGCCCAAAGCAGTAGAGCTCGTGGTGATCCCGGAGATTTGTGAACGTCTTGTCCCTGCCGCCGATGATATAACAGGTGTCCAGATAACCGTCCTCCTGCTGCGCGGCGCAGACGATATCGATCGCTCCGTCCGCGAGCGTTTCCAGAGCCGGATCCGGATGCTGTGTCAAAGAGTAGCCGACCGCCTCGATCCATTTGGAAAAATCGCTGTCCTGAAAGACAAACCCGTAAAACAGGTCCTCCGGATGCTCCGGATCCTCCGGCAGGGTCTCAAATCCGCGGAGAGTAAACGTTGGCTCCACAAAAGAGGAACCCTTCTCCCGTCGCTCCCGGTTCATTTTTCCGGCAATCTTATAATTCCGCATGCAATAGCTCGGCGCCGCGCCTTCTACCTGGTCATTCAGCGCCGCCCACTGATACGGGATGACCTCGGTACGTACCAGCTCCATCTCATTTTTCCAAAAAGTATCCGTGATCTGAATTTCCCGCAAAGAGAGCGGGGAACTGTGTTCTGACCAGTCCATAATAAATGGTCCCCTTTCACTTTCTCATAATCGCCAGGCTCCGTTCGCGAGCCGTTGGCTCACCCACTGATTAGGCTGCCGCGGATTCTATCATCGATCTGTTCCCGCGCAGCAAATCACCCATGTGCGGCTTTCATTGTATCATATAAAAAACATGATTTGAAGTGTCATTCCGGGAATTGGTCCCAAAACTTTGAAAAAGGAAACGGCTCGTTCCCTCCCGGGACCTCCGGCTTAAGAATGAGCCGCGAAACGGACAGCCCGTATCGCAAAAGCCTGTGTATAATGAGCAAATGAGCGGAATACACTGCGAATTACGATACGGGTTGGTGCATGTGCCTGCGGACGTGCGACTCTCTTGACGCCTGCGGAAATTTCAGGGGTTGAATTTCACACTTGCGGAAATGTCAGGGCTTGAATTTCACATCTGCGGAAATGTCAGGGCTTGAATTTCACGCCTGCGGAAATTTCAGAGAACGATTTGCATGAAACAAAAACGATCATTCCGGCTTCGCAGGCGTTTCTCCGGAATCCGTGTGATTCTCACTGGAATCGGATGAACTGCCTTCAGGGGTCAGGGAAAGCAATGCCTCCGCAGTCGCAAGCAGCACACGGAGCTGACCGTCGTCACACTGAGTCAGAAGCCGTTCCAGCTGGCTGCGGGTACTGTTGTCAACCTCTTTTTCCGGGTAGACAACCATGTCCGCGGAAAGATTAAAATACCGCATGATCCGTACAAACATTTCGAGACTGGGATTGTTGCGGTAGCCCTCCAGATCCTTCAGATAAGAGAGCGAAATATCCAGAATTTCCGCCAGCTCTGCCTGTGTGAGCTTCTTATCCATGCGTGCGTTTTTGAGCACAAGACCAAACTGCTTTGTATAAAGTTCCATAGTATCACCTCCTGAAGGTATGTTATTACCGCACCTTAGAAAAGTAAAAATGGCAGCGCCATACTTTATAAGTACGGAGACACCATACCTAAAAGAGCATGGGCAAAAATGGAAACAGGTTTCCTGTGCAAAATGAAGAGCTTTTTATTTAAACTACTCCCCAAAACGGTTGATTTATGGTAGAATGAAAGCCACACAATAAACAATCGCTTCGCGAACGGGTATCGTTTTCGATTTGCTGAACTAATCGGAACATTCTCTGCGATTGGCGCGGCCTGCATCCGCACTGGCGTTGCGGGTGCGGATATGTAATAAAATACAGGTACAGACGGGAGGATTGTGATGGCGGGAAAACGCGAGAATTATATTACCTGGGATGAGTATTTTATGGCAGTGGCAAAGCTGGCCGGCATGCGGTCAAAGGATCCGAACTCGCAGGTGGGGACCTGCATTGTCAGTCAGGATAATAAAATCCTCTCGATGGGCTACAATGGCTTCCCGAGAGGCTGCTCAGATGATGAGTTCCCCTGGGAACGGGAAGGGGAGGAGGCATCCACGAAATACCCGTATGTGGTACACAGCGAGCTGAATGCGATTCTTAATTATCGCGGAGGCAGCCTGGACGGGGCAAAGCTCTACGTATCGCTGTTTCCGTGCAACGAATGTGCGAAGGCCATCATACAGGCCGGAATCAAGACGGTCGTCTACGATGACGATAAGTACGATGGAACACCTGCCATTCTGGCTTCCAAACGAATGATGGATGCCGCCGGTGTGCGGTATTACCGCTATCAGAGAAGTGGTCGGGAACTTTCGATTACGGTATAAGAGCTACAGATATAAAAGCAGCAGATATAAAAGCAGCAGATATAAAAGCAGCAGATATAAAAGTAACAGATATAAAAGCAACAAGCGTGAACGCTCGATGACCGGATAAAAAGGACAACCAGGAACGCTTGATATTGAATAAGAATAGTAAACAGGGAGTTTCCTGCCGATCAGGGTCAGGATGAGCGATCACCATTTTGAGGAGGAAAGATTACAATGAAATTCATTAATTCATTTCGCGAGGGAGACAAGATTAACGAAATATATCTTTGCAAATACAAGCAGTCTGCGACTGCGAAAAACGGGAAGCTCTACGAAAATGTCGTTTTGCAGGACAAAACGGGCACGATTGACGCGAAAATCTGGGATCCGAATTCTTCCGGAATCGAAGAGTTTGGTGTGCTCGATTATGTCAGCGTAAGCGGTGAGATTTCGAACTTTCAAGGAACCCTTCAGATGAGCATCCGCCGCGCCCGCAAGGCAGACGAATCCGAATATGTGGCGGAGGATTATCTTCCGGTCAGTGAAAAAAATATTGACCAGATGTATGAGGAACTGATGAGCTATATGCGTCAGGTCGAAAATCCCTATCTGCAAAAGCTCATACAGATGTATTTTGTAGACAACGAAGCGTTTATCACTGCGTTTAAAAATCATTCAGCAGCAAAAACCGTCCATCACAGCTTCGTCGGCGGCCTGCTGGAGCACACCCTCGGCGTGGTAAAGCTCTGCGACTTCTACGTGAAGCAATATCCTTATCTGAGAAAAGATCTGCTGTTTACCGCAGCCGTCTTTCACGACGTAGGCAAGCTCAAGGAGATTTCCAATTTTCCGGAAAACGACTACACAGACGACGGTCAGCTCCTTGGACATATTGTCATGGGAAGCGAGCTGGTAGGCTTCGGCTGCCGCCACATCAAAGGCTTTCCGAAACGCCTGATGAGCGAGCTGCAGCACTGCATCCTCGCTCACCACGGTGAGCTTGAGTACGGCTCGCCCAAAAAACCGGCATTGGCTGAAGCTCTGGCTCTGAATTACGCGGACGATACCGACGCCAAGCTCGAGACCATGCGCGAAGTCCTCAAAAATGCCGGAGACAACCCGCAGTGGCTCGGCTACAACCGGCTGTTTGAATCAAACTTAAGGAAGACATCGGAGTTCTGACAGATTTCGGCAGCGGTCTGCATGAGCAGATAAATTGTATCGTACAGACAGCGTCGCGTAGATAAATGGTATTGTGCAGGCAGACTATATCGTAAGAACTCGCGCGCAACTGCATATGGGATTATGATATGGAATGTTGCATAGACAGGAACCGCAGACAGAATATATAGGATATATATGAAAAAAGACGACATTATCACAGTAAGAATTGAAGATTTCAGCAATGAAGGTCTTGGAGTGGGTTATGTTCAAAAGGACTCTTGCAGTTCTCTGACGGAAGCCGATGCAGAACAAAGCTCTGCCGGGAATTCTGTACTTCAGGCTGAATCAAGCTCTGCCAAGATTTCTGTACTTCAGGCTGAATCAAGCTCTGCCGGGGATTCTGTACTTCAGGTCGAACAGAGCTCTGCCGGGAATTCGGAGCTCCAGCCGGAACAGGGATATGCCGCAACTCCGGTAATCTCGTCGAAGAACATTAGCGAGCGTCAGGGCCCGGTTTTGTTTGTAAAGGATACGATCATCGGAGATGTGGCAGAGGTAAAGGTCATGAAAATGAAAAAGACCTACGGCTATGCCCGTCTCCTGCGCATTCTTACACCCAGCCCGGATCGGGTGGAAGCTGCCTGTCCGGTCGCTCGTCCGTGTGGCGGGTGCCAGATCCAGGAGATGAGATACGACGCACAGCTTCGATTCAAAGAACAGAAAGTGCGCAGCAATCTGCAGCGTATCGGCGGCTTTGCGGAACCGCCCATGGAACCCATCATTGGGATGGAGAATCCATTCCGCTACCGTAATAAAGCACAATATCCCATCGGCAGAGACAAAAATGGGAAGCTCATCGCAGGCTTTTATGCAGGCCGTACTCACACGGTTATCGATTGCCGCGACTGTCTCCTCGGAGCGAAGGTGAATCGGACCATTCTAGACATTGTGCTGAACCATATGGAAACCTATGGAATCGAGCCCTATGATGAGGAGACAGGAACCGGACTCGTGCGCCATGTGATGATACGGGTGGGGAAAGAAGCACTGGGTGTACAGAAAAGTCAGGCGCCCGGACAGGACAATCAAGGGTCTGGACAGATTATGGTCTGCATCGTGATAAACGGAAATTCCTTACCGAAAAGCAATCAACTGGTCCAGACACTTCGCGTCATTCCCGGCATGACCAGCATCATGCTGAATATCAACCGCGAGCGCACCAATGTTATCATGGGCAGGCAGCTGAAGCTGCTCTGGGGAAAGGAATACATAGAAGACACGATTGGAAACGTACGCTTTTGCATTTCCCCGCTCTCCTTCTATCAGGTCAATCCCCGCCAGACGGAGAAGCTTTACGCCAAAGCCCTCGAGTATGCGGAATTGACCGGGCAGGAGACCGTTTGGGATCTGTACTGCGGAATCGGCACCATCTCGCTCTTCCTCGCACAGAAAGCGCGCGCTGTGTACGGTGTCGAAATCGTACCGGACGCCATCCGGGACGCCCGCCAGAACGCGAAGCTGAACCATATCACAAATGCGGAATTTTTCGTCGGCAAGGCCGAAGAAGTCCTGCCTGAAAAATACGAAAAAGAAGGGATTCATGCGGACGTCATCGTCGTCGACCCGCCACGCAAGGGCTGTGACATGAGCGTCCTCGACACCATGCTCAAAATCCGGCCGGAAAGAATCGTTTACGTGAGCTGCGACTCCGCAACACTCGCGCGGGATTTGAAATACCTGTGCGCGGGCGGGTACGAGCTGAAAAAGGTCTGCCCGACAGACATGTTCGCAAATTCGTGCCACGTCGAGACGGTAGTATCGATGTCAAGAAACGACACACAATGACGGCAACACCAGCAAAATCGAAGAGGTTGAGACAGAGCTTGCCGATTTGCAGAAGAAACTTCTGAAAAAGGCCAATGCGAGACAGGCCTACGATGACATCGCGGATAAAATCGAGGAGCTTCGCAGAAAAAAGCAGGAGCTTCTTTTAGAAGATGCTAACAACGAGGAATATCTCATCCGAAGGATGAGATGCCACCCGGCGAGGAATATCTCATCCGAAGGATGAGATGCCACCCGGCGAGGGGGGAAGCCGCCAGCGGGTGGAGGAGATGGAGAAAATGCTCGATGAAATGGGAATGACGGTTACGGAATATGACGAGGGTCTTGTCCGGAAGCTAATCGAGAAGATTATGGTTTATGACGACCATTTCACGGTGGAGTTTAAATCGGGGCTGGAGACGGAAGTGGCGATGTAGAAATACGAGAAAAACTTAAAAATTCCAATTTAATGCTCACTTTTATTGCTCACCTGTGTTATAATAGGTGAGCAATAAAAGTGAGCATTAAATTTGTGGAGGCTGGAAACACTATGGATATGGCGAGCGATATTATAAAAGAACTCCGAGAATATGATTCCGAGAGAGAATGGTTTGAATTTAAAGTAAACTGGTTTGTGGCAGATGAACTTGGCGAGTATGTATCGGCTTTGTCAAACAGCGCGGCCATAGCTGGAAGAAAGTATGCTTATTTTGTGTGGGGTATAGATGATAAAACACATGAAATCGTAGGAACAAGCTTTAACTGTAATCAGGACGTGAAGAAGGAGCCGCTAAAACATTATCTGGCAAGACAGCTGAGCCCGGACGTTAATTTTGTTTTTGAAGATGTGTTTATCGATGATAAAAAGCTGGTACTTTTAACAATACCGGCGGCAAAGACGGTACCTGTTTCTTATGCGCGGGAACGTTATATCAGAATCGGCTCAAGCAAGGAAAACTTGAGGAAGTATCCTGAAAAAGAGTCGTTCTTGTTCGAGGTCTTAAGGCATGGCTTTCCGACGATAGAGAACACACCATCGGAATATCAAGATCTGACTTTTGAAAAATTGCTCATATATTATGGCGCAAAAGGCTTGAAGCTGAATCCAGATACTTTTAAGAAAAATCTTTCGTTTTATACAGAGGACGGGAAGTATAACATATTGGCACAGCTGCTGTCAGATGATTCGCACATGCAGATAAGAGTGGCAATTTTTTCTGGAAAGACGAAAGCAGATAATATGTATTCTGTCAGAGAGTTTGGAAATCAGTGCTTGCTGTACTCCTTGGACGAAGTGCTTCGGTACGGAGATGTTCTGAATATTATTCAGGCGGATGAAAGAGATCGTGTGGTGGAGAGAAAGGAAGTTCCTCTGTTTGAAAATGAGGCTTTTCACGAGGCTGTGATTAATGCGTTTGTGCACAATAAATGGGTTAGCGGTAATGAACCAATGATAACAGTATATTCTGACAGAATTGAAATCCTTTCGCGAGGTTCTCTTGCTCCGGAACAGACGATGGAAGGCTTTTTTGCCGGCGAATCGGTGCCTGTGAATAAGAAGCTGTCGGAGATTCTTCTTCAGCTTCATATAAGTGAGAAGACAGGCAGAGGTGTGCCAAGAATTACTCAGAGGTATGGGAGAGGGGCATATGAGTTCAGAGAGAACTCCATCGTTGTAACAATTCCGTTCAACTGGATCAACGTTATGGGTGATAAGGTGAGCAATAAAACGAGCAATAAAGTGAGCAATAAAAATACTGATGAAACATCTGTGGAATCAGGGCTAACAGAGACACAGGCGCGTATTTTGGCGGAGATTCGGAATAACCCCAATATTACGAGGGAGCGCCTTATGGAAAAAATCAAAGTCGGCAAAACAACGGTATACACGGCAATTTCAACATTGAAAAAACTGGGGTATATAGAGCGCGCTGGTTCTAAAAAATCCGGTTATTGGAAGGTGCTGAAATAGGAAGAGATGCTGTGACACCAATATCGTTTTCTCGTGCCACGTCGAGACGGTAGTCTCTTTGCGCTACCAAGGCGGCGGGAGTTATATCCATGTGAAGTATGAACCGGAGAACGGGGATTACATGAAGATGCTTCCGTCAAGCGCGACATACACGGAGATTAAAAAGTGGGTATCCGAGAATTACGGATTCAATGTCACGAGTTTGTATGTGGCGCAGATCAAGCGGGAATTTGGAATCATTGAGCGGGAGAATTACAACAAGCCGAAATCAGACGATCCGAAATTTCTCATATGCCCGCCGGAGAAGCGGGAAGCAATCATAGCCGCATTTAAGCATTTCGGCATGATACAAAATTAACCAAAACCCCAAATTAACCGGCATTGCCGTAAAGGACTGTTATCTTCGGATAGCAGTCTTTTTCTGGTGCGCCTGGCGAGCGCACGTTCTAACGGGTGAAAGTCCCGAATCCGCCCGGCAGTGGGAAGGATACAGCTGAACACCAAGGCTCTCGCCGCGAGGTTTAAGAGGACTGAAGGAAGGTGTAGGCAAACCTCTGCCCCAACGCACAGAAACCATTTCAGGCTGACACAGGAGGATAAGACTGCTAGACAAGCCGAAGTCCAAAAACTGCACGGAATCCTGCACAGTAAAGATGGTGGGGACATGGAGGGAAAGAACGTGTGAGTACCCGGGGAGGTCTCACGGACGCGGCATAAGCTATTAGAGTGAGTTTTACGGCATAAAAACAGGTATTTTCATATGAGGGCGGCTGCGCCGCCGATGGTCTGCACGATCGGCAGGGTCATACAACTAAAACAAATGCTTGCAATCGCAAGCATTTGATGGTACAATATCAAGAAAAAAGGAGGCGGTATTATGGCAAATACTAGTGTTGTTTACGCAAGAATAGATTCTAATCTGAAAGATAGTGCTGAGGGTATCCTTTCT
>JAJQHZ010000023.1 GCA_021199475.1 Lachnospiraceae bacterium | reverse complement strand
GAAATTGGTTATTTCTGACCGGCTCTGGGTGGTCAATATCGCCCGACTCTAACAAGATTTAATGGCTCGTTATTATGAGTATAATAACGATTCAAATATAAACAGATTATTAAATTTGAGGAAAGGCGGTATAACGTCCCACAGGCGAAGAACAGTGTGATATAATCTGAAACATGATAAATAAATACCCAATATCCGGTTTTCATAACGACCTTGGGATTTTGAAGCGGCAGTATTACCGGATGTGAGCGGGTATCTTTTTTCTCAGAAATTGATGAAAGAGAGGGAAGACGAATGGAGCGGGATGATGTAAACGGAAAAAGAGGAGTCTCTTATGAGGACGCGTTCAGGGAGATTACCACACAGATGGTATCGGAAGTCGCCTTAGCCTACGGCAAAAAGGAGAACGGCGAGTACACAGTGGAGGATTACTACGCGCTGCCGGACGACCAGCGGGTTGAGCTGATCGATGGCTTCTTCTTTGACATGGAAGCGCCGGGTTTCAAACACCAGCAGGCTGTCGGCGAGATTTACCGGCAGATTGCCAATTATATCGTGGACAGGGGAGGCAGCTGTCTGCCTTTTGTGTCGCCGGTGGATGTGCGACTTGACTGCGATAACCGGACGATGGTGCAGCCGGATGTTGGGATCATCTGTGACCGGGACAAGGTGAAGCGGTGGGGAATTTTCGGAGCACCCGACTTTCTCATTGAAGTGCTGTCCCCGTCCACCAGGATGAAGGATATGCTGATCAAAAAAGGCAAGTATCAGCGTGCCGGTGTGCGTGAATACTGGATGGTGGACCTGCGCCAGAGAAAGGTTCTGGTTTACCTTTTCGAGACCATGGATGAAATGGAGGGTCCGGTGATTTACGGGCTGGAAGACCGGATTCCTATCATGATCTACAATGGGGACCTGACTGTGGACATGGGCGTCATGCTGTCCTGGGCACAGGCGGAGTATCCGGAATAAAGGGATCCAAGATGCGTTCGGTGAGCAGCATCATGAAATCCTGTTACGATTCGCAGCCATTTTCATATATGAGCATAAGCGTCTGCTGAGAATAGTAACAAATTTTAAAAAAAAGAAAAACAGGGCTTGACAGAAGAAAGAGATTTGTGTATACTTACAGACAGTTAGAGAGAGCTAACTATTTTCCTCCATACAAAATGGTGAAAAACAGCAAAAAACAAATCCTTTCCATATGGGCGTCCGCTTACAATGCGAACGCCCCTTTCCATTTCGTGATATTCCGGCTTGCTGCGGTCAGAGCACTTTCCAGGTGTATTTTCAAATGAAAAATCCTCCCTGTGTTGTTCAGACAGGGAGGATACGCTTAGTCAGTTGATTTTACCGTCAGGCAGTTGCCTGAGGCTGTTTTGCAATATCTGCGTTCAGTTCTTTATAGACAGAAACGATGATGCAGACAGCAATGATAAATGTCAGGATATCCGCAGTCGGGAAGGAGTACAGAATTCCGTTCAGGCCGAAAAAGATCGGCAGAATAAGGGGCAGCGCCACACCAAAAACAATTTCACGCGCCAGCGAAAGCATGGTGGACAGGAAGGCCTTTCCCATGGCCTGCAGGAAAATAAAGGTTCCCTTGTTGATCATGGACAGCGGTACCATGCACAGATAAATGCGGAAGGCGCGGACCGCGAACTGCGTATAATACTCGGTTTCGTTGGCGGCACCGAAAATGGCGATCAGCTGATAGGGCAGGACCTCCACGATGAAGAGGGAAACCAGCCCCAGAATGAGCTGCGCAGTCAGTACGCTGGTGAACATCTGCTTTGCCCGGTCCTTCCGGCCTGCGCCAATATTATATCCGACAACCGGAATCATGCCGGCGGAAATACCGATACAGATGGAAATCATGACCTGATAGAACTTCATGACGATACCGATCACCGCCAGCGGGATCTGCGTCAGCTCCGCCTGCCCGTAAATCTCATCCAGCGCTGCGTATTTGGAACACATGCTGTTGACCGCCGCCATGGAGATCACCAGAGAAACCTGGGACAGGAAGCTGGTGATGCCGAGTGTCAGAAACCGCTTCATTAAGCGGGGCCAGAAGCCAAAGCTTTCTTTTGTAAGGGTTACTGCCTTCATGTGGAAGAGATACCAGACGGCCAGAACCGCGGTCAGAACCTGACCGATTACGGTAGCTACTGCAGCGCCCATCATGCCCCATTTGAAGACGTAGATGAAGATAGGGTCCAGAATCAGGTTTGTGATGGCACCTGCAACTGTGGAGGCCATGGCAAATTTCGGGCTGCCGTCCGAACGGATGATGGGATTTAAGCACTGACCAAACATATAAAAGGGAATGCCCAGTGTAATGTAGAAAAAGTATTCTTTGGCCAGGGTATAGGTTTCGTTATTTACAGTTCCGCCGAACAGGGCGATGATCTGATCCGAGAAAATCAGATAGATGGCTGTCACGACGATGCTGCATACAATGCAGAGCAGGACGGAATTACCTACACTTTTGTGCGCGTCATCATCCCGTTTCTGCCCAAGACAAAGGCTGACGAAAGCACAACAGCCGTCGCCGATCATGACGGCGATGGAGAGCGCCAGGACTGTCAGCGGGAAAACCACTGTGTTGGCTGCGTTGCCGTAGGAGCCAAGATAGTCGGCGTTGGCAATGAAGATCTGATCCACAATATTGTACAGAGCCGCTACCAGAAGAGAAATAATGCAGGGGACGGAGTATTTGCGCATCAGCGTCCCGATTTTTTCTGTTTCCAGAAATTGATTTGTTTTTGACTGTTCCATTGTAACCTCCCAAAATATAAACTTTTGCGGACTGTCTGCGCCTTCCTGAGGTCGGTTGAGTCCGCGATATTTCACCAAAAAAAGAACAGCGCGTAAACCAGCCGGATTTATACCTTTTGGCTACACACTGTTCTTAATGATAAAATATTAACATATCTGAAAAGAAAAGTCAAAAAACAACCTGCCGAAAAATTGCCGCTTTTTTTCCGGAAAAATTGGTGTGTTTTTCAAAGGAAAAGTGACTTGACAATTCCCTGGAAAGGAATATCATGAAATGAAAGCAGTAATACCATTTCATAAACATGCAATGTACCGGTCTGCGCCGCTGTGCGGATCATCTGATAAGTTCATTCTGAAAATCCCTGATAAACTTCATACGGGAAATACGGATTTCTTCCATGGCTCTGGAACCGGAACCGATTCCACGGATGTGTGTGATATCCGCATCGGTCATTCTGAGCAGATCGCCGACAGTACGAAGCCCCTGACAGTGGGAGAGTGCGTTTGTGGTTCGGCTGGAAAGAGAAAGATATGAGAGAGGATACTGATCCGCTGTCTGGAGCAGAGGCAGGGAAGAACTCGTCTTACCAGTGCTGCTGAAAACCGATGCATTGAATAAAATCAACAGAGCCTGGAGCGTATCAGGATTTTTCAAAAGGCCTTGAAGCCTTTCAGCGTCAGAAGGGTCGGTAAGAGGCAACTCATGCTGAAAAATCTCATTTGCTGCATAATCTGTGAAGGCCTGATCGATGAGCCGGATGATGTCCTCTTTCATATAAGTCATAGCCGTATC
This sequence comes from Lachnospiraceae bacterium, assembly GCA_021199475.1. Lineage (GTDB taxonomy): Bacteria > Bacillota > Clostridia > Lachnospirales > Lachnospiraceae > Choladousia. The sequence goes on along the minus strand of JAJQHZ010000023.1, from coordinate 6,259 downwards.
CTTCTGGCAGCCGCGTACAGCGGATATTTAACAACGTGGGCATCATCCATTCACCTGTCTTATGACTTCTGAAATACATATACAAAGTGAGAGACTCTCTGAATTACAAAAGAAAATGAAATTTTATCTTGCCTCACATTTACAACCGATTATAGTATGGCATAGCTTACAATCGGTTGTAAATGTGAGACAAATCGTTTTCAATTTCAGGGAGATGGATTGTATGCCGAAGCCAAGGTCAGGAACCGGTGAGAAGAATTTAATAGGAAAGCACCTGATCCAGCTTCGCAAAATGCATGGTTACTCCCAGCGGGATCTTTCTTATCGCCTGCAGCTTCTGGGCTTTGATATGGACAAAAATGTGATCACCAGGATAGAGACCAACCGTAGATTTGTGACAGATATTGAGGTACAGGCAATCTGCCAGGTGTTCGGAGTCGCTTATGAGACGCTGATCGATGGGGAAGGGCTTACGGTCGCGGAGACGGTTTGCTGAAGCATGGTATGATTTGAACAAAAAAGACAGTTGTTAGTTTCCTGACAACTGTCTTTTATCATCTGCGGAAGATGGGACTTGAACCCACAAAAGCATAAAAAAACTAAGGTAGAAAGGCACTTTGCACGTCCTCTTATGAAAGTGTAATCAAAAGTGTAATCAGAACATGTGTTCTGAATCACTGTATGATAAACTGACGTTTTTCCTGTTCTGACAATTGTGCCACATGCACCCCTCTTTCTTTTGCGTATGACATAATACCTCTTAAATCAACCTTTTTCTGAATCTGATTGAGAGAAATCGGTTCCGGTGTGTTTTCTAAGGATTCCTTATATCTCTTCATCTGTCCATTCATAATCATATACCTCCATGATCTGCGCGGCGGTCGCCTCATCTATTGCAAACTGATAAGGATGAAGCATACCAATATATTCGCCATGAAATACTTTTATATAATGGTCTAAAAGCTCCTGATTAGCGGCAAATCCATACATATAGCCATCAAATCCATATTCTATTGATTTTTGAGCCGCAATAGCGAACAAATGACCTCCAATCCCCAAATATCTGATTTCGTCCGTTATCAACTTATTATTATCAGGACTCACACACATCCATGCAATATAGACCGCTCTTGTGTCACGATCCTTTGCAATGGCAACCATACCCTGAATATCTACCGAGCCTTCAACCACGAGTGCGTATATTTCATTTTCATCCGCCAGAGTTTCCCAATTGACATACCAGCCGTTTTTCTTGTTGTACTTTCTTAAAAAGGATTTTCTCCTGATCCGAATCACCTCTGTTTGAACCAGTTCCCCTGTCTTAGAATCCTTCAAACACGAGGTAAACTCGTCAATAATTACGTTAATCATACGAGACACCTCCATCCGGATATTTTTTCTATCTATAATAATATCATTTTTATTTCGGTATCTCAACAGAATTATTGATTCTTTTTCAGACATAAATTAAAACACAACCCAAATTAACCTCAGACTGTGCTTCTTGAGTTTACATACTTTGCACGTCTTCTTTTGAGAGTGTAATCAGAACGTGCGTTCTTAATTGCTGTATGAAATACTGGAATTTGCATCATTCAAACTCTGACCGTAAAACAAGTGTCTGTGGCAAATCATATATATTTTCTTTTATAAATACGGGATAAAGATATTCCTCTTTTAGTTTTTCAAATGGTAACCATTCAAAATCATGTATATGATGCATCTCAGCACCTCTAAACTTATTACCTCTATCAAACAGATTTGTATGAGCAACATCTACAAGAAAGTAAATACACAATTCATGGAATTTCTCTCCCGTAACATCTTCATCAAAAAATCCCTGATTAACCCATAAAGGACGGACAATTTTTGCATCAATATCCAATTCTTCTTTTACTTCTCTTATAACTGCATTTTCAGCCGTTTCATGTAAAATAACTCTACCTCCCGGAAGATAGTAATAAGGTGATTTCTCATCATGCATTGCTAATAATTTGTTATCATTGATAATGATGGCGCAAACCCTATAATTAAATCTTCCTTGCTCTGTTTTAAAAGAAATATCCATATGCCATCCTCCCTTAAATTCCGATTGAACAAAATCGCTGCGCGATAGCCTGCCGGGGCTGTGGCGCAGTTTTCATTTTATAAAATTTAAAAAGCAGTGGAAAGTTCTTCCATTATACGGTATTGTTAAGCTACCACACAAAACAGCCGAATAAGGAGATCCCCACTGCTTATGCATAGAATAACATTATCTGGCATCTTTCGCAAGCGAAATTATGCCGCTAACGCCCCTCCTGACAGATAGTTTGTTACCAAAGACACTACTACTTTTTTTCAGGAGGTTATCATGTACGAAGATATTTTTGAATCCATCCGTAAAGAAGCAGAAAAACGCAATCTGCGAGATTCTACAATCAAGGCATACTGCCACACAGTCGATTTTTTCCTGCGTTCCGTTGGAAAATCAATACACGAACTGACGTTGGCGGATGCGGAGGATTTTCTTGCCCAAAAACGTCTCGAGGGTCGTTCCCCGGAAACCCATAACCATTACCGTTCAGCGCTCCGTTTCCTTTACAGAAGAGTACTGAAAATCAACTGGGATGATGAGGAAATCCCTGCGATGAAACGGAACCGCAACCTTCCTGTTGTTTTGTCAAGGCAGGAAATTAATGCTATCATTGAGGCCACGCCTAATCTGAAGCATAAGGCTATCATTGCAACGATGTATTCCTCTGGCCTGCGTGTGTCCGAGGTCACACATCTGCATTACGATGACATTTCACGTTCCAACATGACCATACATGTCAGAGAGACCAAAGGGCGCATTGACCGTTACACCATTCTTTCGCAGAAGAACCTGGACCTCCTTACGGAATACTGGTTTCATTGCGGCCGTCCAAGGGATATCCTTTTTCCCAGCACATGGACTGGCGGCTATCTTGACAAAAGCAGCGTAAATCAGTTCTTTAAAGCCAGCGCTAAACGTGCCGGGATTGAACGCCGTGTTTCGTCCCATTCCTGCCGCCACAGCTTTGCCAGCCATCTGTTTGAGAGCGGGGTGGATATTAAATACATTCAGTCCTTGCTTGGCCATGTGGATCCACGCTCCACGGATGTCTATCTGCATGTCAGCAACAAGACACTCCTCGGTATCAAAAGTCCGTTTGATACACCGGAAGGCGGTGAAGCATGAGCAGCGAATGTACTATCCAGAATGTATTCAACCGCTTTTATCCTGCATACGAATCCGTTCATCCTGTGTCTGGCATACAGCGGAAAGCTGCATATCACATCATGAACTGCAAAACCGGGGCTTTCGGAGTAAATGTCAGTGTGTGCGAGGACTGCGGCTATATCCAGATTCATTATAATTCCTGCAGGGACAGATGCTGTCCCATGTGCCAGGAATTCCCTAAGGAAAAATGGGTAGATGCGCGCAGGGAAGACCTTCTGGATGCTCCGTATTTTCATGTGGTCTTTACGGTTCCCGAAGAGCTGAACCCTGTGATTTACAGTAATCAGAAGCTGTTATATAACGCTCTTTACCATGCTTCCTCTGCAACGCTGGGTGAGCTCGCCGCTGATCCCAAATACCTTGGGGCAGACATCGGTTATATCTTTATCCTGCATACCTGGGGCAGCGCCATGAACTTCCATCCGCATATCCACGCCATTGTCCTTGGAGGTGGGCTTGATTCCGGCAATCATTGGAAAGATAAAGGGGAAGACTTCTTTCTGCCAATCAAAGTGATTTCCCGTATGTTTCGCGGCAAGTATCTTTCCGAACTGAAAGCATTATGGCAGGATGGACGGCTGGAGTTTCACGGCAGTGCGGAACCTTATCAAAACCATTATGCCTTCAAGGAATTACTGGATACCTGCTATGGGAAAGAATGGGTTCCTTATTGCAAAAAGCCTTTCCAGGGTGCGGAGTCTGTAATCAGATATCTCGGCAAATATACACACCGGATCGCCATCAGTAACCACCGCATCAAAAACATGACGGATTCGACGGTTACCTTTTCTGTGAAAGATTACAAAAATCAAGGGCGGTGGAAGGAAATGACTATTTCCGGTGAAGAGTTTATCCGGAGATTTCTGATGCACGTACCGCCAAAACGCTTCGTCCGAATTCGCCATTACGGGCTGCTCTCATCCAGAGTCAAAAACAAAAAAGTTACTTTGTGCCGAAATCTACTCGGCTGTAAAAAATACTTATCCAGGCTGAAATCTCTGGACGCGTCAGCTATCATAAAACTGCTTTACGGCAAGGATATTTGCACATGTAATTCCTGCGGAGGGAGGATCGTCCCGCTGACAGCACAGCAGCTGTCAAAATATTTGCGGTGTTGAAAATGTGTAGCTGAATATTTTTTCGAAGCTTCCTCTGGAGGCTTATTTGTGTTGTCATGAACAGGAAACTGCATCTCGCAGACCGATACCGATATCTGTTTAGAACCTGTAAGCTAAACTTATTGGTGATAAGAAGGTCGGATTAAAAACCCATAAGATCAATCATCCGGACGCGCTTTGTTCAACCAGGAAAAATCGAAATAGGTACAGGTGAATGGGCATCTTCAATCAAGCTGAAGGTGCCTTTTCACCTGCACCTTCTTCGATTCTTTCCTTAATGATTTATCGACCTGATTATAACTTCATTTGGTAAAACTTTCAACATACTCCCCTTTTTTCAAAAATCTTTCTGATTTTATGATTTACTATAAATTTCATGTAGTGTGTATATTGCTTTACATATTTATCAACATGGTATCTGAATTTCTGCAAAATGCCTCCTTCTATGAGAATTTTGTGATTCAAACGGTAAATTGAACAAGCATTCTGTTTCGGTCAACATGTTTAATGATTTTTGAAAAATTTTCCATATTCCCGAAGCTTTGAACGGATTTATATATGCTTTTTTGTTTTCAACTAGTCATTAAAAAAATGCAAATCCCTTGTTTTCATATATATGCCGCATTTTTTTAAAGGAAAAAACATCTGGGTTCCACATTGAATTAAATGCTTATCCTAATTATAGGTGAAAACTGTAAAATATCAACTTCTCCGTGTTTTTTCCACAAAATATATCTTTCCGCCCATTTTTTCAACTTTTCAAAACATGAATGAGGCAATGTGCCATTTATCAACAAGCTGTCAGGTTATCTTTAAAAAGTACAGTTTTTTTATTTTGTTAAAACACAATCGTAACACTGATAGCAGGAACAAAGCCGCTGGAATATTTTTTCATCTAAACTACGTTTTTTTTCAGGATGAAAAGATTAATCCAAGATGAAAAAAACTTAGGATGAAACGTCAGAAACCTTGATTCTGCGCGGTTTTGAGGGCATATTTTAAAAATGAAAATCCTTGAAAAAGGAAAAAGTGCAAAAAAAAATCTGGATGAAAAAAATCTTTTTTGAATGCATAAGGGGAATATTAAATTTTTATTAAATTTCATTTTCTGTTGAAGTTTACATAATATGGCGCGTTTTTATAAACCGTTCGCAAAGTAAAAACAGCGTCCCCCTGAATCGGAGGAAATCGTCCTGAAAAATTACACTGTAAAAATAATAAAAAGCTGTCATTTAGGGTATTGACAGGCGTGATACAATGACCAAAAAAGAAAAAGCCTGACGGCAGAAAGGAAAAAAGCCGCAATGTGGGCAACAAAAAGAAAACCAGATAAAGAAGCGAGAAAACGGGGAATACTCCGATAGCCATAGACCCGCTGCGCTTGGAAAATTGCAGTGGAAAATTGGAATAAATGTGTTGAAACATTGAATAATTTGGCCATATCTGCTACAATCAAGACGGAAATGGCAACGGATAACCCTGAGTTACAACAGCGGGTTAATGTAGCCAGAACCGCAATTGAGGACGTGCAAAGTGAAATAGAGAGAATGAGAAATGACAGATATCTCCAAAATCACATGTACGAGACATGGCAGGGAAATGACGGCAGGTGGCGTACCTACCTGCCAGACAGCCAATCAAAAAACGGGAGGAAACTGATTGCCAAAAGTACAGAAGAAAAATTAAATATCGAAATCATACGGTTCTACAAAGCGCAGGACGAAGACCAGTGCATGAAATCCATCACCATGAAGGACTGGTATCCGAAATGGCTGGAGTATAAAGCCTTACAGACAAGGGCGGACATGTATATTCGGCGAATTGGGAGTGACTGGGAAAATTATGGCTCAATCACTTTTTTTGTGGGATTTAGGATTCCGCTCATAGCTCCGGCGAC
>JAJQHZ010000070.1 GCA_021199475.1 Lachnospiraceae bacterium | reverse complement strand
TATAAAAGGAGCCTTTCAAACATCAGCCCGCGCAGCGAGTAGGGGACGAGCCCCCCTACTCGATTGAAAGAATTCGAAAACAGCCGCAGCGTTCGCTGCGGCTGAACTTATTTTCAGAAAAGGGAGGGCCGGGATCACTTCGGATCCCGGCGAGTATGAAAAAGAAAGATTTTTAAGCACTCCTTGTTCGGTGCTGAATATAGGATACCGTTATCCTGTGATGGAAATGTGAACGGTATTTTAAGAAAATGTGAAAACGGTACTGTATTTTGCGAACCTGGAATGCAATGGGATGGATTGAAACAGATGAGGGCAGGAAAAAATGATATCACGCATTGACAAAACGCAAAAAAGCAGCTATATTTAAAATTACCTGACGGGTAATTTTTCGATAGAGGGCGTGCAAAATGTGAAACTGATTTATTCGGACGAGAAAACGAAGAGCTATTGTACCAGTCTCAAAGCAGCCTGTAAATTGTTTGGTGGTAATAAGCAGCTTGCGATTAGCTTGATTGCAAGAATAAATGCATTAGAGCAAGCTTGCGTGATTAAGGATATTATTGTTATGCCGACATTTCACTTTCATAAATTAAAAGGAGACTGGAATGGATACTTTGCAATAGATGTCAAATCGCGTCGGGATAAATGGAGGATTATATTATGTCCGTTAGATGAAAAGGAGCAGAAGTTTCATCCCTGCAATATAGACGAAATTGCAGAAGTGGTTCAAATTATAGAGATTCGTGAGGTGAGTGCACATTATGAGTGACAATTACATTGAATACAAGGATCGAGTGGCGTTTCACCCAGGCTATTATGTTCAGGAAATGGTAGATGAAAGCGGTCTGACACAGGAAGAATTTGCCAGACGCCTTGGAACAACACCCAAGAATCTGTGTGTTCTTCTAAAAGGCAATCAGAGCCTTTCTATTGATATGGCATCGAAGCTGTCCCGCATGCTTGGCACTACGGTTGCTTACTGGCTGAAGCTTCAGCAGGCTTATGATGAATTGCGGGCCGAATTCATCTCTGATCAGGAACTGCAGTCGGAACGGGAAGTATTCAAGCTGATGGATTATTCCTATTTCAGGGATAACTTTCATCTGCCGGATTTGCCAAGGCAGGTTGATCAGCAAATAAAAGCAGTGCGGGAATTTTTGTCAGTGGCATCGCTTGCTTTACTTGAAGAACGGAATATGGCATGCAGCTTTCGGAGCTACACGGAAAATCTTAGTCTATCGAATATAGTAAACGCCAATGCAATGGTGCAGATTGGGGTTAATGCTGCGTTAAAGACGGAAGCACCTCATTTCAATAAGCATTTATTTGAGACAGCAACGGAATTTGCACTTTCACAGACTGAAAATCATTCGGAATTTTTACCAGAGATTCGCAAAAGTTTTTTAGATGCAGGAGTTGTCCTTGTCGTTCTCCCTAATCTTAAAAATTCCGGTATTAATGGCGCGACCAGGAAAGTAGGGAGTAAGCTTCTCTTGATGGTAAATGACCGCAGACATTATGCGGATACGTTCTGGTTTACTCTCTTTCATGAAATCGGTCATATTATGAACGGTGATTATGGTGTAACATTTTCGGGAAATAAGAACGAATCTGAATCAGAAGCGGATATTTATGCTCAGAAAATGTTAATTCCCGAGGAAGCATACACAGCATTTCTGTCAGAAACCGATGATTTTACAGAACAGTCCATTCGTGAATTTTCAAAGCAAATAAAAAGGGATCCGGGAATCGTATTTGGCAGGCTGCAGAAAGATGGGAAAATTTCCTATACAGAGACCGCTCTTGGGAATCGGCTGCGGCACAAATACAGAGTATTCATAAATATATGAAAAATGCAACATCCAGCCCAAAACTTCTCTGCCGGGCCTGTGTATATAAAAAGACGTTCCGAACGGTAACCTGTTCGGAACGTCTTAGACAGAGCGGAGAGTGTGGGATTCGAACCCACGCGCCCAAAAAGGACGACCGCATTTCGAGTGCGGCTCGTTATGACCACTTCGATAACTCTCCATATTGTTTATGCGGATATTCGTAATCCTGATACGCGGCATGCTCCGCACCGATAGAAGCGACAGTTACTTCTGAAGGATGCCCGTCACAGTGATTTATTATAAAACAAGGATGAAAATCCGTCAATCATTTCTCAAAAAATTTTCTGGCAAAATTTTGCAATTTTTGCAATCCGAGTCTTTGTGGCTCAAATTTTTGCCCGGGTTTTTCAGAAAAAAACGGATGCAAAAATTTCTGATGGATTATTTTTCGTAAAATTCAATTGAACAGGAGAAGCCGCGACCGTGTTTGCCTCCGCGTTTTCCCCTGCTTGAGGTCGGTATCATTCGAAAGTCCGGCCGAGTTCAGAAAGAACGTCAGGAAAAAAACCTGATTCCCCACCGTTTTTTTCTGGACAGACGTTTATTCTGGGCCTGTAGTTCAAGAATCTGTGCGGTCAGCTCTTTAATTTCCGCATCCTTGTTCGCGGTCAGCTCTTTGATTTCCGCATCCTTCCTTGCGATGATTTCACTGGGTAATTCCAGAAGCGGTGTTGTCATACGTATCACCTCCGATAAAAGTTCTTCATTTTTATAAAAAACACGAATCATAGCTTTTCGCAGCAGAGACAGGATATCCTTGCGATTATTTTCACCAAGATAGCCTTCCGCTACTGCTTTGTTCAGGATAATTATAATTTCCTGGAAGTAATTTGTCAATTTTAATTTTGCAGATTCTACGTCACACTTTTGTTCCTGAATTTTTTTCAACATAGGCCGAAAGCGCAGGGGCGTGAAAGGAATCAGGATATACAGCTGCCGCTCACCGATCTGCTGTAACGTGTAGGATTGTACTTTTACCGCAGCCACTTCGTAGTCGACATACTTTGTGTTCGTATGTGAAGTGGCAGTTGTTTGGCTTTCACGAGCGCGATTTGCTGTATCTGGCTGTGGACTGGCATCTGCGGTATATGTGGGTAACTGAATGCGGCATGCCAGATGGTTCGGCTTTCGGATTCCGGGTTTTAGAAAAAGTATGGCGGAAAACGGAAAAACCAGAGACTTCGGATTTTTCTTCAATTGATTTTTTGAGCAGGCTAACGCGGCCTGCGTATCATACTCGAAGGTACGATGTTCAATCTCCGGGTCGGTACCGATTTCGCACTCAAAGTGGTAGAGCCATGAGGAGATCCAAAAGGATGTGTCAGCACGGATAGAGGAAATATCTTTGGTTTGTATCCGTTCTACAGAATATTCGGTGCCAAACGGAACAATGGTGGTTTCTTTTGGGTAGTACTGTCCGTGGACTTCATAGATGACGGGAAAAATCAAAAAAGGCATCGTAAAGACTTCTTTTCGGAGGATTTCATCCCACAGATGTGCTTCCGTAACAAATCCATCCGGCAGTCCATCGTTCATTCGGGCATCCTTTAAAGAATCATTATCAATAATGGGTGTTGCGGCAGCATCTGGCATCCATCGGCCTCCTTCGAAAATATTTATAATAGTGGAATGAACAGAAAAACAATTGGAAGTTTATAACGATTATACAATATCACATTACAATTATAATGTCAAGCATAAAGTTTGAGATTTTTTGAAAAGGCTCGATTTTGTACAGGCGGCTTTAACGACTTTTTACCGTTTAACTGAAAAAACGACCGTTTAGCACGGGTTTATTGAATTTTTTGTGGAATATGCTACAATCTAGAAAAATTGATATAGTTATAAAGGAACATTGTTTTTACGGGCGGCGGACGGACAGCCACGGAAGGTCCGATCGTTTCTGAAATGGTACTGCCGCCATTAAAAAAAGGAATCTTTGAAAAGGGGTTTAATAAGAAAGGAGAACAAGACTATGAAGAAAAGGAACAAGCTTAGTCGAATTCTGGCGTTGGTGCTGACCATGTCCCTGATTTTCCAGCAGGCGGGCATTACCACGTATGCGGATGATGGTATATCAGAAGCAGCTGTTATTGCAGAGGAGACAGAACAGGCTGCGTCTGAGACAAGTGAGGCGGCTGCGGCATCAGAGTCCGCGCAGGCAGAGACCAGTGCGCCCGAGACGCAGGCAGAGACAACTGCGCCCGAGACACAGGCAGCACAGGCAGAGACCAGCGCGCCTGAGACACAGGCGGCACAGATAGAGACGACCGCGCCTGAGACACAGGCAGCGCAGACGGAAACAGCTGCGGCGCAGACCGATGCGGCCGAGAAAGAGACCACCGCGGCGCAGACCGATGCGGCGGAAAAGGAAACCTCCGCGGGACAGACGGATGCGGAGAATGAGACCAGCGCATCGGAGACGACAGCGAAGGACACCACAGAGGCTCAGACCGATGCGGCGGATGAGAGCGCGGCAGATGAGACCGGCTCAGAAGCCGTGACCGAGGAAGAGACACAGACCGCGGCCGAGGGCGAGACCGAGGCGGCTTCGGAGGAAGCGGCTGAGGCGGAGAGCGAGACGGAAACGGAAACTGAGACCGAAACAGAAGCCGAAGCAGAAACAGAGCTGGTGGCGGCTCTGGAGGGCAGTGTCGTTCAGACCGTTGAGAATCGGGAGATTGACGGCGAGACCAGAGCGGTCATTCGCTATACCGTACGCGTGACAAACACACCTGAAGTGGTAGAAGTGGAAGCATCTGACGCGAGTGCATCCGATGCGAACGCAGAAAGCACAGAAGCTGGTGAAAACGGAGCAGAAGCAGCAGAAGCGTCAGCGTCATCTGCGGATGCAGCGGATGTCACAGTAAAGGCGGTCCTTCCGGAGACAGGCGTTCTGACCCTGCTTGCAGACGAAGCGACCACCGCCGGGCTGACCCAGGATCCGAATCAGACGACCATCGTTTACTGGGAGCAGCAGACCATCGCGGCAAACACATACAAGGAATACGTATTCTTCGCACTCGTAGACGCTGCCGAGACAGCGGATGCGGCCGCGGCCGCTGGCGTGGATGTGACGAGCACCGACGCGCTGCAGGCGGACTTCTATATTAATGATGTACAGATCCCGGCGGAAAATATCACCTGGGAAAATACTGACCTTCTGACGATCGAAGAGGAAGAAGGACCGACCGAACTGGTTACGTATTGCAACGGCGTGAAGATTACTGTGACGGCGGAGCCGGGTGTCCTGGCAGCAGGCACGACCCTTCAGGCAACCCGTGTCAGCGCTTCTAAGGTCACTGACGCGATTGAAGAGCTCCTCGACGAGGAGCAGGAGCTGGGAGATACCGTTGCGTTTGATATTGTCCTGATGAGTGCGGACGGCGAAGAAATCCAGCCGGACGGACTCGTGACCGTGAGCTTTTCCAATGTCTCTTTTGCGGAAGATGCAGAAGCAGAAGACACCGAGCTCATCGTTACTCATGTGACCGATGATTACGCAACCGCGATGTTGATGGATACCGTGGACGCGGAAACCGTTTCCGCATCGGCCGAGGCAGATGACGTTACCGCGGCGGCAGTCGCAGAGGCGGATGTGGCGATCGAGACGACGCACTTCTCCGTATATGCGGTGTCGGTGATTACAAAGAATGGAACCAAGGTAATTGAGGGTACTTATGAGGCGACCAATTCCTTCTCTTATACGGTAACATATGAGGATGAATCAACGTATACATTTGATTCTCTGGCAGCGTTTGACTTCCATATTTTCGCGTTGGAAGCGGATTTAAACGGCCTGCATACAAACGGAAATATCGCCGTGGAGATTCTTACTGCTGGTACGAATTTTGGAACTAAGAATGGTCTTGGAGAGTTTACTTATATCGGGACTTCTGCTTCAGGGATTACGAATATTGAGACCTGTGATACGATTGTTCTCGGAAGTGATGTATATGTATATACAAATGAAGGCGGCCAGATTCAGATCGGAACCGGCAGCAGTCTGATGTCTCAGGATGTAGCGGCTAATGTTTATCAGGTAACAGCGGATTCAACGGAGGCGTATCTTGATATTGCAGCAGAATTAGAGGAGCTGAAGCTTCTCTCAGCCGCTCTTGCTGAAAACGGTACATCGTCTGGTGTAACGGGTACAAATGGATCCGGAACCATTACGATTTCCGATGAAAGCGACAGTGTTAGTTATTTGAATGTAACACTTGCAGAGCTTCTGGCACTTGCGGATAATGAGAATCACCTTGTTATCAGCGGAATCGAGAATAAAACCCTGATTATCAACGTAGACATGACGGGCGCCACTTCTGAACAGTTAACGAAGCTTGGCAGTTTGCAGGCCGGAGTTTACGGATATTCGAGCAGTGAGGCGATTGTGGAATATGACTGTAATCTTCTCTGGAACTTCTATGAGAGGGATACCAACGGAACCATTTCCACCTATACGACTGAGACGACTGAATATACAGCGATCGGCGCCTATACGAATTATTTCATGGGGACGATTCTGGCCCCGGGCGCAAACGTGATTTACGGCATGCTGAACGGATCCGTGATCGCGCAGAAGGTTAAAAATGAAGGCGGCGAGTCCCATAAATGGCTTTACACCGGTCTTTCGGTGTCCATTACGGTTAACAAAACCGTCGTAGCGGATTCCGGGTCGGGAACCTTCTACTTTGCGCTGTATGAGGATGACGGGCAGGGAAATAAGGTTCGCGTATCCAATCAATATATCCGCTCTGTTACGGTCAGTGCAGGGCAGACAGCCTCTGTTACCTTCTCAAATGTCACAGCGGGCACGAAGTATTATGTCTACGAGGTAGACGCAAGCGGCAACATTGTGACGACCAATTATATCGACAGCAGCGGTGTGAAATGGTATGTGAGCGGCAGCGGAGCGGAGATTACCGCATCGTCTGATTCGAGTGAAAATGTAGTAACAATCACAAACACGACGACAGAAAGCGGCAGCATTGAAATCACGAAAAAAGTGACGGTAAATGGGGAGCCGGCGACAGACGCGACTACCACCAAGTATCTGCTGGATGGAACTTATACCTTTGTGATAAAGGATGGCGATACAGAGGTAGCCAGGACTTCCATCACGATCCAGAATGGTCAGAGTACCACGGCCACCGTGGGAGGTCTGGAGGCTGGCAAGACCTATACGGTGGAAGAGGTCATCCCGACGGATCTGTCGGCCAAAGGGATTGTCTGTGCGTCTCCAACCTCCGGCAGTGTTTCTGTAACCGTCAGCACAGGCGGGACAGCAGAGGTGGAATTTACCAACAATCTGGCGGTAGAGTACGGCCATCTGATTATTAAGAAGACCGTGACAGCGGGCGGAGCAGCGCTGACCGAATCCAATAAGACAGTAGCGGACGGTACGTATTACTTCTATATTAAAGACAGCAAAGGGAATACGGTCTGGGAAGATCTGACTCTTGTGATCAGCAATGGCAATATGTATAACAGCAACAGCGCATCCGAGACTGTTCAGCTTCCGGCAGGAACCTATTACGTATACGAGGATATTAATAAGAACACGAATAAAAATATGACTCTTATTTCTTCGAATGGCGTACAGATTGAGGTAGTTGCAGGTGCTGCTACAAGCGAGCTTGAGACGGCGGCATTTACGAATGACTATAAGGACGGACTTGGCAGCCTGAAGGTTCAGAAGCTTGTAGAGGTAAATGGAAAGGATGCGGCGGGTACCACCTACGCGGACGGCACCTACTCCTTTGTTCTGAAGGATGAGAATGGCAACGAGCTTGATACCTTTACAATCGAAGTGAAAGACGGAACCAGCGATATTGTAGAGTTTAAAAATCTCCTTCCGGGAACCTATTATGTGAGTGAGGATACAACCAGTCTTCCTTCCGGCATGACGCTTACGACTCCGGACACGACTACAAATAATACCGGTATCAAATGTGTGGTTACCGCAAACAACACTGCGGATCCGGAGACGATCCCGCTGGCGTCCTTTACCAATAATATTACAGTGACGGGCCAGCTGACCATCAAGAAGACTGTGCTGGTAAATGAGACGGCAATTGCCAGCTGGTGCCAGACCGAGGCGGACGGCACCTACACATTCACCATCTATGATGAGACGGGAACCGATACCATTACGACGGTGGAAATAGAGGTTAAGGATGGAGTAAGTACACCGGCTACGATTTCTTTGACGCCCGGCACTTATCGGATTGTGGAGACCGGTACTCCGACAGACGGCGCTTCCTTCCTGAAGGCGATCGATGCGGATGGAAATGATGTGGCGGATAACGATACGACAAACGGTGTTCTTGTCGAGGTAGAGGCCAATAATACGGCCAGCATTCCGACTGTGGAATTTATCAACAACAAGACCATCACGGGCGATTTGGAGATCAGTAAGACGTTGGGCGGCAACGACCCGGAAAGCGATCGGGAATTTGAATTTACCATCATCCTGCCGACAACGGTATCGGGTATCTTTAGTACAGTTACCTACAGCAGCGCGACAGATACGACTGGAACGCCGGGAACGATTACCTTCACGAATGGCACGACGAATACCGTTTCTTTGAAGGGTGGGCAGCGGCTTGTAATTAAGGATCTTCCGGCAGGAATCTCCTACACCGTGACGGAGACGGCGGTCAGCGGATATACGACCTCGGTGGGAGGTATCGTGACAAATGAAGCGACCGATACGATCAGTGAGAGCGGAAGCTATGCGGCCTTCCTGAACAGCAGAGATACGTTCGGAGGCTTCTCCGTGAAAAAGGAAGTATCCGGCAGCGGTGCGGATTCCAATAAGGTCTTTCAGTTTAAGGTAACACTGAGTGAAGAATTGAATGTCACCTTCAATGGTGTTACGTTTACCAACGGCGTGGGATATTTTACACTCACCGGCGGCGATACTCAGACATTCACCGGCATTCCATCAAATATTACCTTTATGGTGGAAGAAGTCGAAGCAAACAAGGGCGGTTATGTGACGTCTTGGAGCATCAGCGATGGAACCGTAAACAAGGATCTGAACGATGTAGAGACCGGCGTGTCCGGTAAAATTTCGAACAACTCAGCGATCTCAGTCGTCTGCACCAACACCAGAGAGGTCGGCAGTCTGGAGATCAGCAAGACCGTGGAAGGAAATGCGGCGAGCACGACTCAGTCCTTCAAATTCACGATTGAGCTGAAAGACAGCGCTGGAAATACAGTCAGCGGAGAATATGACATCGTTTACTCCGGCAGCAGCGCAAGCGCCTCCAGAGGACAGACCGTGAAGTTTGAAAATGGAGTGGCTACGATTTACCTCCTGCATGGAGAAAGCGCTCTGATTTCAGGCATTCTGGCCGGTCTGACCTATACAGTGACAGAAGAAGCGGTTACCGGTTATGAGACCACGGTTGCGGTGGGCACCGGCTCTGCACAGACAACAAACACGACGACAGGAACCATCACGGCGGATACCGAGACCGATGTGGCGTTCACAAATACAAAGAATACCTACGGCAATCTGAAGATTGAGAAGAGCGTAGAGACAAATGATCTGGATTTTGATGAGGCTACGGAATTCTCATTTAAGATTACGTTGACGGACAATATGATCAACGGGTTCTTGAGGGGGGAGTTGTGCGACAAAAAGACAGGTGATACAAATAACACGCTTGTGGAGTTTATAAATGGAGAAGCGACCATCAGCCTGAAAAAGGATCAGACTCTGACGATCCTGGATCTGCCGAATGGCGTAGGCTATACCGTGACTGAGACGGATTACGCTGCTGGTGACTGGGAGGTGCTTCCGGCTGATACTTCGACCGGAGATATTGTCGGAGACGAGACGCAGACCGCGGCTTTCACGAACGTGAAGGAAGTGGGCGATCTGGAGATCAGCAAGACCGTAGCCGGAAACGCGGGGGATTCTAAAAAAGAACCTGATTCCGTGAAGTTCAAAGAATTTAATCAACAGAAAAGCTGATAAATTCA
>JAJQHZ010000080.1 GCA_021199475.1 Lachnospiraceae bacterium | reverse complement strand
ACAACTCAAAATTCAGCTCAGAACGATGCCCTGATCGCACGGGTTTCGGCGGTCAGCATTGCGGGGAATGTGTTCCTTTCGGCATTCAAGCTGATCGCGGGGCTTCTGGGCCGGTCGACTGCGATGGTTTCGGATGCGGTCCATTCGCTGTCGGATGTGGTATCGACGGTGATTGCGCTGATGGGTGTGAGGATTGCAAAGAAGGGCGCGGATGCAGGGCATCCGTACGGGCATGAGCGGTTTGAATGCATTTCTTCGGAGATTCTTGCGGGACTTTTGCTGGTCACGGGTCTTGGCATCGGCATGAGCGGGATGCGGACGATTCTGGGCGGCAATTATGATGAGATTGCCGTGCCGGGCATCCTGCCTCTGGCGGCGGCGGTGGTTTCGATTGTGTCAAAGGAGGGGATGTTCCGCTATACACGCTCCTGCGCGAAGAAGCTGAATTCCTCCGCGTTTATGGCGGATGCCTGGCATCATCGCTCGGACGCGTTTTCGTCGATCGGTTCTCTGATCGGTATCGCGGGTGCGCGAGCCGGGCTGCCGGTACTGGATTCGGCCGCCAGTGTGGTGATCTGTATTTTTATTATTAAGGTTGCGGTCGAGATTTTCATGGATGCGACCAGGAAGCTGACGGATACGGCCTGCGACGAGGATTATACGCAGCAGGTTCATGATTTTATTGCCGGCCAGGAGGGCGTGCGCAGGATTGACCTGCTGCAGACCCGGATGTTTGGTGAGAAGGTATATGTGGATGTGGAGATTGCGGTGGATGCGCACATGGATCTGGAAAATGCGCATGCGATCGCGGAGTGTGTGCACAGAGGCCTGGAGGAGACATTTGAAAATATTAAGCACGTGATGGTTCATGTAAATCCGTATGAGCCGGATACTTCGGAAAGTATATGAGGCCAAAGCTGCCGCTGCGCGCCGTAACCGCTCCATATAACTCGGTGTTTAGGCATTTTAGAATAGTGATGCACAGATTTTTGTATTTTGAGCATAGTACTCTTGCTTCGTTGTTATCAAAGATACTGCAAAAATCAGCATGCCGCGGTGCGGCTGCGGATGATGCATCAGGCACAAAGCTGCCGTATCTGGCAGGTGAACAGGGAAAATCCACCCCTGCCGGCATGTATCGCAAATAACGAAAAATGAGCAGGCGTCAGCCTGCTCTCTTTGCCATATCTGACAGAAATTCCGTAAATTACTTCAGAAAAATATAAAGAATGCATAAAAATTGAAAAAGATTTTCGAGAAAAACAGAAAGATTTTGTATGGAGCGAATCGGAAACCCTGATATAATGAATTCGTATTGAAAACATTATATCAAAGGAGGATTTATCCATGAAGAAAAAAGTACTCAGCATTCTTCTTGCCGGCGCGATGGCACTGAGCCTTACGGCAGCACTTCCGGTAATGGCAGAGGAAGAGACAGAAGCGACAACAGAGGCAGCGGCGGTTGACATTGATCTGTCCGACAAGAAGGTAGGCGTTTGCATCTATCAGTTCTCGGATAACTTCATGACCCTGTTCCGCGAAGAGCTGGTCAGCTACATGGTAGAGCTTGGCTTCTCAGAGGACAACATCACTCTGGCAGACGGCGCGAACGATCAGGCGACGCAGTCTCAGCAGATTGATAACTTCATCGCTGACGGCGTAGACGTACTTATTATCAACCCGGTAAACTCTTCTTCCGCACAGACGATCACGGACAAGGTTGTTGAGGCAGGTATCCCGCTTGTTTATATCAACCGTGAGCCGGAGGCAGATGAGGAAGCAAGATGGGAAGAGAACGGCTGGGACGTTACATACGTAGGATGCGACGCTCGTCAGTCCGGTACCTATCAGGGCGAGATCGTTGTTGACCTTGGCCTGGATGCAGTTGATTTCAACGGCAACGGCGCGATCGATTATGTTATGATCGAGGGCGACCCGGAGAACGTAGATGCTGAGTATCGTACCGAGTACTCCATCGCAGCTCTGACCGATGCCGGTCTCGAAGTAAACTGTCTGGATGATCAGGTAGGCAACTGGGATCAGGTTACTGCGCAGCAGCTCGTAGCGAATTCCCTGAGCCAGTATGGCAGCGACGTTGAGGTTGTATTCTGCAACAACGACGCGATGGCACTTGGCGCTCTGCAGGCGATCGAGGCTGCTGGCCGTGTAGTGAACGAGGACATCTATCTTCTGGGTGTAGACGCTCTGTCTGAGGCTCTTGAGGATGTTATCGCAGGCACGATGACCGGTACGGTATTCAACGATCACTTCTCACAGTCCCACAGCGCGGCGGACGCAGCTGTGAACTACCTTGCAGGTGTTGGCAATGACTACTACATTGGCTGCGATTATGTAAAGGTTACCACAGAAAACGCACAGGAAATCCTGGATATGGTAAGCTGATTTCTGCAGGAAATCACCAATATTCTGTAGCTTGAGAATGATTCACGTCGATAATGGCAGGATTCAAAGGAAAAGGATTCCACCGGATCCTTCGTGGAGGCTCAGGGGATCAGGATAAATAGAAGAATTTTAACTGTGAAGGTACTGAACAGTTAGGAAGGATTCATGAGGTGCGGGGCGGCGCAAGGCACCCCGCACCTTTTCTGTAAAAAGGAGGCAGAAATGGCAGAATACAGGCTGGAACTGAAAGGCGTTTCGAAGTCTTTCCCGGGCGTCAAGGCGCTGGATAATGTACAGCTTGCTGTACGTCCCGGCACGGTTCACGCGCTGATGGGAGAGAACGGTGCTGGCAAGTCCACACTGATGAAATGCCTGTTTGGAATTTATAAGATGGATGCCGGGGAGATTTATCTGGAGGGCCAGAAAATCACGGTCGGGAACCCGGATGAGGCAATGAATTACGGTATCGCGATGGTGCATCAGGAGTTGCAGCCGGTACCGGCGAGGAGCGTGGCAGAGAATATGTTCCTGGGGCGTTTTCCGGTGAAAAAATACGGTCCGCTTCAGGTGATTGATCATAAAAAAATGTATGAGGAGACGACCCACTGGCTGAATGAGGTAAAGATGGATTTTGATCCGAAAGCGCAGCTTGGCTCTCTTTCCATCGGGCAGATGCAGTCGGTCGAGATTGCAAAAGCGGTTTCTCATCAGGCAAAGGTGGTTATTTTCGATGAGCCGACCTCGTCCCTTTCGGACAATGAGGTAGAGGCTCTGTTCCGCATTATGAATGATTTGCGGGACAAGGGTGTGTCAATGATTTATATTTCTCATAAGATGGATGAGATCAAGCGCATCGCTGACGATGTCACCATCATGCGTGACGGCACCTACGTTGGCACCTGGCCGGCGGCGGATCTGACCACAGATGAGATCATCGCAAAGATGGTTGGCCGCGAGCTGACCAATGTATATCCGGAGAGAAAGAATCAGCCTTCCGATGAGGTCGTATTGGAGGTAAAGGGACTGAGCTCGATTCATGAGCGCTCCTTCCAGGATGTTTCCTTCAAGCTTCGCAAGGGCGAGATCCTCGGCTTCGGCGGCCTGGTCGGTGCGCAGAGAACGGAGCTTCTGGAGGGTGTCTTCGGTATCCGTGCGTTAGCATCTGGCGAGGTTTATGTCAAAGGACAGAAGGTCACGATTAAAAAACCGGCGGACGCGATGAAGGCCGGCATTGGACTGATCACGGAGGACCGGCGCGGAAATGGTATTTTCGGATGTCTCTCTATCAAGGACAACGTTGGTGTGTCCGTGTATAACCAGTATCTGAGAGCCGGATTTATCCTTGACCATGGAAAAATCAATAAGGTCGTGGATGACAGCATCGATATGCTGAGTATTAAGACTCCCAGTATGCAGGAGCTCATTCAGAACCTGTCCGGCGGCAACCAGCAGAAGGTAATCGTAGCAAGGTGGCTGGCGAACAACCCGGATATTCTGATCATGGACGAGCCAACCCGCGGAATTGACGTAGGCGCGAAGCATGAGATCTATGAGATCATGAATAACCTGGCGGCCCAGGGAAAGGCGATTATCATGATTTCTTCGGAGATGGCGGAGCTTCTGGGAATGTCCGACCGTATTTATGTCATGTGCGACGGCAAGATGAGAGGCGAGATCACGGAGAAAGAGGATATGACGCAGACAAAGGTAATGAGCTACGCGACACAGTTCTGATGGTGGGAGGAGAATACAATGGAAAACAAGAAAAAAATGAGTTTTAAGGACATCATGGTGAACTACGGCGTAATCATTATCGTAGTGCTCCTGGTGATCTATACCGGAATTACATCCAAGAATTTCTTTACGATTAATAACTTTACGAATATCCTGAACAATATGAGTTCCCGTCTGGTTATCGCGCTCGGCATCGCCGGATGTATCATCACGGCAGGCTGCGACCTTTCCGCAGGCCGTATGATCGGGTTTGGCGCGTGTATCGCGGGTACTCTGCTGCAGCGCATGGATTACAGCAATAAGTTTTATCCGAATATGCAGCCGCTGAATATTTTCCTGGCATTGCTGATCGCGATGCTGATCTGCGCGGCGTTCGGAAGCGTGACCGGCTTCTTTATCGCTTATATGCATGTGCCGCCGTTTATTTCCACGATGGCCATGATGGAGATCGTTTATGGTATCAACCTGATTTACACAAACGCGACCCCGCTGGGCGGCTATGTGACGGAATACACGAACCTGGCGACCGGCAAGTTCCTCGGCATCAGTTATCTGATCTGGATTGCGATACTGGTGGCTGCGATCACCTGGTTTATCTTTAATATGACCCGCCACGGGAAATATATGTACGCGATCGGAGGCAACCCGCAGGCGGCGGAGGTAGCCGGTGTTCCGGTCAACAAGACCCTCATTATCATCTACGCGAAAGCGGCAGCGATGTACGGACTGGCAGGCTTTATGCTTGGCGCAAAGGCCGGCGGCGCATCGGTAAACCTCGGACTTGGCTATGAGATGGAGGCCATCGCGGCATGTACCATCGGCGGCGTATCGGTTTCCGGCGGCCGCGGCAAGGTATCGTCGGCGATTGTCGGTGTAGCCGTGTTCGAGATCCTGAAGGCGGCGCTGCAGTTCCTGGGCGTGAACTCGAACGCACAGTGGATTGCTCTTGGCGTGATTATCTTCATCGCTATCTCTCTGGATATCAGAAAGTACGTGGCGAGAAAGTAAGTACACCGGGAACGACCGGATGCATCTGGACACAATTGTATGCGGCGATGGATGGAAGAATTCAGCCGGGCTGAATGGATCTTCCTTTACAGGGCTGTCGCAGGCAGCGGCGATTTTTACCGGTACCTGGATGGCCCTGATTTTACTGTCAAAGCGTCCTCAATGGACTGACTCGAGGAAGACTGACTCGAGGAAGACTGACTCGAGGCACGCTTGCGTGCCTGAGAGGCTGTCAATTAGAGGACCAGCTTTTACACGTAGTGCTGCATTTGCACCCTGCATTGCGGGAGATATGGATAAGATATGATAGAATAACGCAGTAGGAGGATTCTGAAAACATGGTAGAAGGTGATGGATTTCTGTCAATGGCGGTGATTCCGATTCTGATGTTTGTGGTGCTGGCGTACTACGCGTTCCGCCTGCTGGTGCTGCATGATATTCAGGCTATCCGCGGGAAAAATGACCATAAGAAGCTGAAGGATCAGGAGCAGTATGAGAAAGCAGCCGGTGAGCTGATGATTTTTCTGGCGGTCGGCTCTCTGGTTATGATTGCGGTGATGTATGTAAATGTGACTGCTTCCGTGGTTGTTGTCTGTATCTGGATCGTTATTTTTATGATTCTGTGGAAAAAAATGGACGACAAATATGGGGAGAAGTGATGATACGAAAATAGATTACTCCTGCTTACTTGAAATCTGTTTTTGCGATATAGATGCTTTTGTAATTTATGCTGAGAAAAATCACTGTGACAGATAATGATACGAAATAAATGATGCGAAGAAAGGGACCGGAGGATGAACCTGTATTCTGTTTTGCTGGTGGATGACGAAGAGGATGTTATACAGGTTATGCAGAAAAAAATTGACTGGACCGGGCTGGGCTTTCAGGTGATCGGGTACGCGCACAATGGCGCGGAGGCGCTGGAGATGGTTGAGGAGGAACAGCCGGATGTCGTTCTGACGGATATTAAAATGCCTTATATGGACGGACTCGCGATGAGCCGGAGGCTGAAGGAGAGATATCCGAACATCAAGATTCTGATTTTCACCGGATTTGACGAGTTTGAGTACGCAAAAGAGGCCATTGAAATTGAGGTGGAGCAATATCTGCTGAAGCCGGTCAATGCCGATGAGCTGGCCAGCACGTTTTCCAAAATCAGGCAGACCCTGGACCGTGAGATGGATGAAAAGCGCAACATCGATAAGCTGCGGAACTACTATCAGGAGAGCCTGCCTCTTTTGCAGGAGAATTTCTTTACGCTTTTGATTGACGGGAGGATTCCGGAGGGGAAACTGGAGGGCTATCTGACCGATTATCAGATTGAGTTTGACGGGCCGTATTATATCGTCACGATCCTGCATATCAGCACGACCGGATATGAGATGGAAATCGACCCGACCCTGATGGTGCTGTCGGTTCGGAAGCTGGCGGAGGAGCAGCTGGATCCGCGCTACCGGAGCAGGCTGAGCATGTATCTGGGCGACATTGTGGTGATCTCGCAGCTTGTGAGCGACGATGGCTCTGTGACCGCTTATACGGATTCCATGGACGCATTCTGCCGGCAGGCAAAGCGGGTCTGCGGCGCCCGGGTAACGGCGGGGGTCGGATTTGTCTGCAGCCGGCTTCAGGATTTGCGGCAGTCGTATCAGGGAGCGCGGGAGGCCGTTTCGTATCGCGCCATCTATGGAACCACGCGCGCGATCAACATCGCTGAGATTGAGCCGAAGGAGCACATGGAGGAGCG
Organism: Lachnospiraceae bacterium; assembly: GCA_021199475.1. Taxonomy (GTDB): domain Bacteria; phylum Bacillota; class Clostridia; order Lachnospirales; family Lachnospiraceae; genus Choladousia. The sequence continues at coordinate 46,625 of JAJQHZ010000080.1, read as the reverse complement.
ATGGGAGGAGAATGCGGTTTCTGCGATTCTGAAAAATGTGCGGATGGGAGACCGGGAGGCCCTGGAGAAGCAGATCGCCGAGTATATGTCTTACTTCTCCCGGCAGGGGACCTCACTTTTGAATTATCGTGTTTTCATTCTGGAGCTGGTATCCGAAATTATCCGGTTTGGAAACAATAACCAGATCCCGACGGAGAAGATTTTTGGCGAAAACGGCGATCCCACGGAATGTGCGTTCGGGGCAGAGTCGCCGGAGGAGCTGTGGCAGTGGATTCGGGAGATTACCGAGAAGGTGCAGGATCTCGTTGCGGCTCAGCACCGCAGCGCGACGACCTCCTTTGTCGCAAAGGCCAGAGAGTATGTAGAGCAGAATTTTGGAGATCAGAGCATTTCCATTGAATCCGTCTGCCGTCAGCTCGGGGTGAGCTCTGCGTACTTTTGCACGGTTTTCAAAAAGGAGACCGGGAAAACCTTTATCGGCTATCTGACGGAATTTCGGATGGAGCGGGCGGCGGAGCTGCTGTTGACAACAGACGATAAAACTTATATCATAGCAGAGAAGACCGGGTATTCCGACCCGAATTATTTCAGTTATGTATTTAAAAAGCAGTATGGCATGGCACCGTCCAGATACCGGCAGAGAAAGATAAAAGAGCGTGAACCGGATAAAAAAGCAGATCAATAAAATTTTATCCTATGTCGGGATTACCCGGCCGAGCAGCATTCAGATGACGATCTCCGCATCCTTTACGATCGTCTCTGTGTGCTGCCTTTGTTTTTTAGGAATTCTGCTCTACCGTCAGTTTGAACAGCAGGAGGTGGACCTGACTGTTGAGAATTCCGGACAGCTTCTAGAACAGACCGCACGCTCTCTGGAGGATTATCTGCGCAGCATGCGCCGGATTTCAGATGCGATGTATTACAGTGTGATCAAGGATAAAGACATTGCCAGCGAGAGCCTGGATGAGGAGATGTATCTTCTGTATGCAGCCAATACGGAAAAGGTGGTCAGCATTGCCTGCTACACGGTCGACGGCAGTCTGGTTGCGGCCAGCCCGGTGGCGATGGTGAAACAGAACGTAGACGTGACCGCTCAGGAGTGGTTTACAGATGCGATTGATCAGCTGGAGAATTTTCATTTTTCTGTTCCGCATGTTCAGAACCTGTTTGACGATTCGACCTACCGGTATGACTGGGTCATTTCTTTGAGCCGCACCGTTGAACTGAATGACAATGGAACATCGGTTCTTGGCGTGCTTCTTGTGGATATGGATTACGGCAGTCTCGAGGATCTGTTTGAAAAGGTAAATACAGACGCGACATCCGAATACTTCTATCTGATGGATCAGAGCGGCAATATCATTTATCACCCGAAGCAGGATCTGATTCATTCCGGCCTCTATCAGGAAAATAACCAGGAGGCCATCTCTTATGGGGATGAAAGTACAACCGAAGTCTTTGAAGGAGAAAAACGGATTGTCACGCAGCGGACCATCAGCTACACGGGATGGAAGATGGTCAGAGTGGTTCCCATGTCCTCGTTTGTTACGATGCAGGACAGCTCCCGTTACCTTATCGTGATGCTGATTGCGCTGTCTCTCCTGGCGATGGTGATTGTGAACCAGCTCGTATCCAGACGCATTACCATGCCGCTGCGCCGTCTGAACGATTCCGTAAAAGAGTGGGAAGCAGGGAATATGGAGCCGGATATTTATGTGGGCGGCAGCTCGGAGGTCGAACACCTGGGGCTGACCTTGCGCGCGACCCTTGCTCAGATTCAGGAGCTGATGCAGGATATCGTTGTGGAGCAGGAGGAAAAGCGGAAAAGCGAGCTGGACGCGCTGCAGTCACAGATCAACCCGCATTTTCTTTATAATACACTGGACTCCATTGTCTGGATGATTACCGGAGAGCGCTATGATGAGGCGGTTTTTATGATCCAGCAGCTGGCAAGTCTGTTCCGGATCAGCCTGAGCCGCGGAAGTACAATTATAAAAGTCGAGGACGAGATCAAGCATGCGCAAAACTATATGAATATCCAGAAAATCCGCTATAAAAATACATTCCGTGTTGAATTTGACATCGACCCGGAGGTGCTGGAATGCTGCATTGTGAAGCTGGTCGTCCAGCCATTGCTGGAAAACGCGATTTATTACGGGATGGAAGGGATGGATGATGAGGGTGAAATCCTTGTCCGCGGCTACCGGACCGGCAGCGATGTGTATCTGGAGGTGCGGGATAATGGGCTCGGTATGCCGGAGGAAGAGGCAGCACGCCTTTTGACGGACAGCGGGCGAGAGCGAAAACGTGGCTCCGGGGTCGGACTGATCAACGTGCACAACCGCATCCGCCTCCGGTTTGGAGAGCAGTATGGGCTGTTGATCGAGACGGCTCCGGATGAGGGAATGACGGTGCGGATTCATATTCCATATATTCGTTTCACAGAAGAGACACAGCGGCTGCTCGATGAGGGAAAACGACCGGAGGAGCAAACAGGGGCGAATTTTTAGAGCTATTGGCACGAGGAAGGAGGCGGAGAATGAATAAAAACAGTCTTTACATGGGGCTGATGATTTCAGCGATTCTGGCGGTAATTCTCTACACCTCCTACGGAATATTGAACGGAAACCGGGAGCTGCCCTACTACTCGGTTTCCGTGATTGTGGAGGACAGCAGCAATGACCGGTGGAATGCATTTAAGGAAGGACTGGAGCAGGGAGCGTCCGAACACCGGATTTATCTGAATATTGTTTCTGTTACGGAGCTATCCGATGTTGAGGAGGAGAATGCGATCCTTCAGCGTGAGGTAGAAAATGGAGCGCAAGGAGTCATTATTGAGATGTACGACAGTGAGGACACGGAGGGCACTCTTTTAGAACTGCTTGGTGACACGGCGGCCGTCCTGGTCGGGAATGGGATGGAATCCCCGCAGGATGCCGCTTTTACGGTGGTGTCGACCGATGCCTGTGAGGTTGGAGCAGCGATTGCAAATGCGGCCAGCGCGGACTACTCCGGCACGGATGCCTCCGGTACCATTGGGATTCTTGCGGGGAATCAGAAAAAACGCTCCATGCAGCAGCGCCTGCAGGGATTTACCGACGCGATCGCAGAGAGCGGGCTCCGGGTGATCTGGTCACTCTCGGAGGAAGAAGCTGCAGACGAAGGTGTATTTGCGGAGCAAATGGAGCAGGAGGAGCCGGATATCCTTATTGCACTGGAAAATGATGCACTGGAATGCGCAATCGATTATCTGATTGAGAATCCGGACATTCACTGTGGGCTGTACGGAGAAGGGCGTTCGGAAAAGACGGTGTATTATCTGGATAAAGGGCTGGTGAGCGGTATGGTCGTCGCGGATGAATATTCCATGGGGTATCAGAGCGTCGTTCAGATCGCGGCACAGCTCGAGGATCACGACGACACCGTGCAAACGGTCACAGTCGAATTTCTCACCGTGACCCCGGATCAGATGTATAGCGAGGATACGGAGCGGATTCTGTTTCCAGTAATATAACTTATCGGAAGGAGAGGACGCTTGCGTACTCTCACCCGATAAGTTAACGACAGAATCGCCAGATTCTGGAGATTATGGGAAGCGGTTTTCTTCCCATAATATAGTGGAAGCCGCGCAATAATAATCGCTTCGCGATTGTATATCCCGTACGAAGTGCGGGATGCCCACGCCCCACAATCGGAGATTGGGGGCATAACCCGGCGAGGGGCGCGGCCTTCGTCTATACTCGCACTGCGAGTATGGACATGTAATACAAGGGACTAAAAGTCAGGAATGGAATGCATATGAGAAAATGGATTGTATTTTGGGCAGCCGTCGCCTGCCTCCTGTCCGGCTGCGGCCGGGAGACGGATGAAACCGTAAAAAGTATAAAAATCGGCGTGACCTTGTACGACCAGTACGATACGTTTATTTCCGAGCTGATGACGAGCTTTACAGAGTATGTCTCAGAGCTGGAGGAGAAGACGGGCATCGCTATCAATATTGAAGTGATGGATGCCTCCGGCAGTCAGTCCTCTCAGAATGATCAGGTCCGGAATCTGATTGAAAAGGGCTGTGATGTGATCTGTGTGAACCTGGTGGACCGCACGGAGCCGACCACCATCACGGATCTGGCGGAGAAAAACGACATTCCCATCGTGTTTTTTAACCGCGAGCTGGTGGAGGAGGATCTGGAGCGCTGGGATCAGCTCTACTATGTCGGCGCAGATGCGTTTGAATCCGGCATTATGGAGGGTGAGATCGCGGCGGATGCATTTCTAAATGATGCAAATGCGGATAAAAATGGCGACGGAATCTGTCAGTATGTTGTCCTCGAAGGCGAGGCGGGACATCAGGATTCCATCGTTCGCACGGAATATTCCATCAATACGATCATGGAGCAGGGCGTGCAGGCGGAAAAGCTTGGCTATGCAATCGCGAACTGGAACCGCGCGCAGGCGCAGACGAAAATGACATCGATGCTGACGCAGTACGGCGATTCCATTGAACTGGTTCTGGCGAACAACGACGATATGGCACTCGGAGCGATCGATGCGCTGAAAGCAGAAAATATTGACCGCGACGATTGGCCCATTGTTGTCGGCATCGATGGAACCGATGTCGGTCTGGAGGCCGTGCAAAAGGGCGAGATGGCGGGCACGGTGTATAACGATAAAGAAGGGCAGGCATATCAGATGCTGCTGCTTGCCTACACGCTCGCAACAAACGGAGACTTGGACGATGTGCAGCTGCAGGACGGCAAATACGTGCGGATGCCGTATGAGAAGGTGATGACAGAGACGGTGGAGGAGTTTCTGAACGAGTGAGCAGAATTGATTTTTTTCTTTTTTACGGCATCGACGGAAGGGAAGCAGCGTTTCTGCGGGCTGCGAAAGATGCAAAGAAATATCTTTTTGCGGCTGTGATCGGATAGGGGGAGTCCTCTCCCATATCCGCCCGCGCGGCGCTGGATGTCCAGTGGACATCCGTTTAGCGCCGACCGAAGCGGAGCGTAGACCCGGGTGCGGCTTTAGCCGCAATACACCTTGCCCGGCTCTGCGCATAAAAAACCGCCGACTGTCAAATAGACGGACGACGGTGTAGCTGTAGTTGTTTTTATGCTTTGTTTCGGAGCGCCGCGGTACAGTCGGACGGCGGTTTTCAGGCGTGATTATGACGCAGTCTGCACTTGCTTCAGCGCCACTTCGAGTACCGGATACAGAACCGAGGCGATGATCAGTCCGCTGACGCCCTGCACACAGTTCGCCGGGACGCTGGAAATCGCGGCAGGCGCTCCATACAGGAAGATTTCGCAGAAGCAGTAGCCGCCCGCTACAATCAGAATATCAATGACGCCGCAAAGCGCAACGACCAGATGGCGGTTCAGCGGTGCGCACGCGTGACTGCGGTAGACCAGCCCGGCACAGAGTGCGACCAGACCTTTGATGACGAAGGTGATGGGCACATAGATAAAATAGCCGCCAAGCAGATCTGCCAGAGCGGAGCCGATGCCAGCCGCGAAAAACGCGACGACCGGATCCAGGAAGATTCCGCAGAGGATCACCACGGCATCGCCGGGATGAATGTAGCCCTGCGTGCCGGGGATCGGAATCCGCACGGACATGGTCATCACGCAGGCAAGCGCTGCAAACAGCGCAGCAATTACAAGGTTCTTCGTAGTTAGTTTTTTCATAATGAGTCCTCCTTGAATATCCATGAAATCTGAGGCTCATTGTATGCGATGTATGGTATTTTCAAAATATCCAATTTTAATAAAAATGACCATACCAGTTTTTCTTTCCCGCAGTTGCCAGCTTTTAGGCGCTTCGTTCACCATTTGAGGCAAAAAGTGGACAGAATCCAGATTTGGGATTCTACAGCAGCTGCTCATCATAAATAGCCCGTTCGCCCCCGACAAATTTGTACCGCGTCCGCGCGCATACGACGTGCGCGGAACCAATGGACTTTTGCGTGATGCGCACCGGAACTGCCACATCTCTCAAATGCATCCCGATCAGGGTGTCGCCAATGTCGATCCCGGCGTGAGCGCGGATGTGCTCGACCGCCACCGGGGCGGAGAAATGGTGCCACGCCGCGGTCGCAAAAGAGCCGCCGGCCTTCGGCTGCGGGACGACATTCACCGGCTCGTAGCCGTACTTTTCCACAGCACTCTGTTCCAGAATCAGCGCGCGGTTCAGGTGCTCGCAGCACTGGGCGGCGAGAAAGATTTTCGCCTCTGTGACCGCCTGATCGATTCCGGTGAATACGGCGTCCGCCATCTGCGGACTGGAATACGACCCGATGCGCTCTCCGGCGACCTCGCTGGTCGAACAGCCCACGACGAGCAGATTCCCCTCCTTCAGGTGCGCCGCATCCAGCAATTCTTTTGCCGCCTGATAGGCTTCCTGTGTTAACTGCGTGAGATACTCCGGCAGCACCTCATTTTTATTTAATCCATTTACAGACATCGTGGTTTACTCCTTTCACTGTATGCTTCGACGGAGTGAGAGCTATAAATCCGTCAAAGCAGTCTATAATTGTGCTTTCATCTAATTTGCGTTCCTATCATAAACACGTTTTTCTGTTCTTGTCAAGCCGTAGATGGGAAGCACAGAGTTCTAAGCCAGGAAGAGAATAAAAATTGTTGTCTTAAATGTGGTTTCGTGGTAGTATAACTTATCGGAAAAAACCAATGTTTTTGAAAATTGTTGCGTTTATTATGGAGGAAGGACAAAAAATGAGTGAATGGAAACCAATCAAAGAGGGCAAGGTGCGCGAGATTTATGACAATGGAGACAGCCTGATCATGGTGGCGACGGACCGGATCAGCTGTTTTGATGTGATTCTGAATAATGCAGTAACGAAGAAGGGCACGGTTCTGACCCAGATGTCCCGCTTCTGGTTTGACATGACGAAGGATATTCTGCCGAACCATATGATTTCCGTGGATGTGAAGGAGATGCCGGAGTTTTTCCGGAAACCGGAATTTGACGGCAACAGTATGATGTGCCGGAAGCTGGAGATGCTCCCGATTGAGTGCATCGTCCGCGGGTACATTACGGGCAGCGGCTGGGCAAGCTATCAGAAAAACGGCACGGTCTGCGGTATCACACTGCCGGAAGGCCTGAAGGAATCCGATAAGCTGCCGGAGCCGATCTATACGCCGTCCACAAAGGCGGAGATTGGCGATCATGATGAAAATATTTCTTATGAGCAGAGCATTGCCCATCTGGAGAAGGTGTTCCCGGGAAAAGGCGAGGAATACGCGGCGAAGCTTCGCGATTATACCATTGCACTCTATAAGAAATGCGCGGATTATGCGCTTGGCCGCGGGATTATCATTGCGGATACGAAGTTTGAGTTTGGCCTGGATGAGGAGGGCAACCTGGTGCTCGGTGATGAGATGCTGACGCCGGACAGCTCGCGCTTCTGGCCGGCGGATGGATATGAGCCGGGACATGGACAGCCGTCCTTTGACAAGCAGTTCGCGCGCGACTGGCTGAAAGCGAATCCCGGCAACGACTGGACGCTGCCGGAGGACATCGTGCAGAAGACCATTGACAAGTATCTGCAGGCCTACGAGATGCTGACAGGAAGTCGGCTGTAACCGGGATTCTATGTAAACGAAAGGTAGAAAGACGATTGAAACTATATTTGGACAACTGCTGTTATAACAGGCCATTTGACGATCAGACACAGATGAGAATTTATCCTGAAACGGCACCATTTGATTACACCAAATGGAGGGAAAATCACTTAAACGATGAATTAAATATTCGAGAGTTAAGCGAAAAGGCCGTGCGTTATTCTCGGAATTGCTGAATAGCCTTTTCGCTGAACGATAAGAGATTTTTCATAAAATATAATATATAACATTGGTTAATGAATGAAGTTTTCTCTTCCCGGCATTTATCGTTTCATAAATGCCGGGAAGCTGCTTATATCACGTTCTGGCGCAGATGACATGGTTCTTGATGCCGTCGACCCAGAGCTGCATCCCGTCCGCCTCATACACACGGACGATGGAGGCAAGCTCGGCCTGATCAGGGCAGATCTGCGGGAAGAGGTTCGGCTGTGTTTCGAAAAAGTCCCTCTGATAGAGAAGGGTTCGCCGATCGCCGAAAATCGCGCCGTAGAAAATGTTGGCCTCGACGAGATCCTGGAACATATGGCTTCCGTAGCTGAGCTCGGGCATATACCCGGCGCGGTTGTCCGTGACCTCACAGATGGCGTCGACGCCGGAGATGTCTACGAAGCGCACCGGTACGCCGAGCTCCGGCGAGCTGGTGCCGATGCGGCCCGGCACGGTGAGCAGGATGTGATGGCCGCCCCCTTTGTAATACTGATTGACCGCTCCGATGGAGTCCGCGATGAGCGGTTTTTTTACGTGCTCAAATTCATAGTATTCTTTCGGCTCAATCTGGATGACGATATCGATCGGGCGGACGCAGGACTGCCCCATGGAGGAATCCTTTATTTCAAAAAAGATGTTTTCCGGAGCGGCATCCGGCATCTGGATTTTGCCGCCGTCCTTTCCGACATAGAGCGGACGGCACTGGAGCAGGTTGACGACAAAGTCATTCTCCTTGCTTAAGTTTACGGTATATTCGATGTCAACCGGGTTCCCATAGGCGGCCTGGAGCTCGTGCAGGGTCTGCTTCATCATGGAGGTGAACTTGTGGTTGGCCAGCAGTTGCTGACAGCTTACGAAGAACACATCGCGGTACCGTCCGGCCTCGCGCAGACGGTCCTCGGCATCCGTATCGTGCTCCAGCACGGTGTTTTTATACCACCGCGGCAGATAGGGAACCATAGCGGAGAGCGGCACCTCCTCCACCACATTTTTTTCCATATTGATCACATCGATTTTGTGCTGCGAGAAACGGTGTTTATCGGCGACGCTGGTCAGCATCGTCACCTCGGGCCGGTCCAGATTGACCAGGCGCGGATAGTCATTCTCCGTGCGGTCCACCGCCTTTGTGCCAAGTCCCATGACGATGCGCAGCATGCCGGCGGACGGATCCATATCGGGCATCCATTTGTAGGCGCTGTAGCTGTAGCCGACGCCTGCCGTGCAGGGCATGAAGTACGGTCCGTAGTAGGCGCCGGAGACGCGCTGCACCAGGATCGCCATTTGCTCATCCTTTTGATCCAGCCCGCGGTTCCTGCGGTACTCCAGCGCGGACGGATCCATCGTGCTCGCGTACACCGTGCGCACGGCGTTTTCAAACGCCTCCATGCGCTCCTCCATCTCCCCGCGGTTCGGACAGAAGACGGACTCATATTTGCCGGCAAATGCGTTGCCAAAGCCATCCTCCAGAAGGCTGGAGGAACGGACGATGATCGGGTTCTGGCCGTAATATTCCAGCATATTGCGGAACTGCTCGCGTGTCGCAGGCGAGAAGGAGCCGTGCAGAAGCCCATCCTTCAATTCGGCCGCCTTTTCCATGTAGCCCTCGCTGGTCCGCTGTTCAATGCGCAGATTCCAGCAGCCATTTGAGACGATATAGGTATAGAAAATATCTGAGCCAATGTAGAAGGAGTCATGTTGTTCCGCGTGCTTGTGAAAACCATCGAGCTTCTTTTCTACAATCTTGCGGGCGAGCAGCATACCGCAGGCTTTTCCGCCGATCGCGCCGCTGCCGATCATCCGGTCGCGCAGCGTGAAATAGTCCTCTACCTCGAAAAATTCATGAATCAGCCGCTGCATCTTCGGGTCGCGGCTCATCATGCTCTCAATGATCATGGACTCGGTATTTTTGGTAAAATATCCCGCCTGGTAGTCGGCCTTCGCCTTGGAGAAGAAGCGGTCGTAGCTGTCGTAGGACTGCTCCTGTGTAAAGGTCGAGGAGGACTTGATCAGCGAGTAGTAGCGGCTTGCCTCGACCGGGTCGGTCAGCGGCTCGAAATGGTCGTCGTTCCCATTGCAGAAATGCGGAAGAAACATCGTGGAGGAGTAGCGCTTCCAGACCTTCAGCGGATGCACGTAAATCGCAGAGCCATCCGAGTGCACGTCAAGCAGCAGCTGTGTCGTCTCGCGGATGCGCGCGACCGCGTCGAAGGAGTGCCGCCCCCGGATTAGCGGGAAAAATGCGACCGTATCGAGAATAAACAGGTATGGGCAGGTCACGCAGAAAAAATTGCCCATCATCAGATCGGTGTACCAGGCAGACTGCAGCTCAGAAAGGCTGTCGAATACATAGAACGCATCGCGGCCCTCCTTTGTAATGACATCATGGATTGCGACCGTGAATGGCTCAAAGCCGACGTCCGGGTCAAAACGGTAGACCCTGATGCCGACGTCAGATGTCAGGCGGTTGTCATCATTTTTGCCGGAAGAAGGATGCGCAGCGGAAGATGGCGGAGCAAGCGCCTCCGTGTCTTCACTCAGTGTCTCATTGCAGTCTCCCACGGAAGAAGAATGAGCGGCAGAATGACTGTGTGAGCAGATTGCCTCATCTGCGCTCCGGGTCAGATCATGAGTTCCGGATTCTGTGTCAGAAAAGTAGAAAATGCAGGACGGCTCACAGTCTTTGGAGAGCTCCGGCTCTTTCTTAAGCGGCAGGATCGGCTCGTGCTGGGCAAAACGGATGTAGACGAGATTCCTCCTGTCCGTTATCGCCTGCCGGATATAGGGCTCTACGAAAAAACGGTATTCCGCCAGATCTGTCACCTGCCATACCACGTTGTCGCCGAGCCGGATGTTGTCGAGAATCCGGTCCAGGCCGGAAAGACCGCTTTTTATTTTTTCAAATGCTGCCATGGGGGGTCTCCTTTCGATGAGTGATGTATAAGTTTGCATGGTCTGCAAAGCGGAAGTGTTCCCTGCTCCGGACCGGACAAATCGGTCTCTGGGACAGGGGATTTATTTCATTTGGAAGGTGCTGTTTTTCTTCCGGTATTCACTGGGCGTGCAGCCGAGCATTCGCCGGAAGACAGATGAAAAATAATTGCTGGACGAGAAACCGAGATTAAACGAAAGCTCAGTGATGGGGATATCAGAGGTCTCCAGAAAAAATTTCGCGGACTGCAGCTTCTGATGAAGGATGTACTCGTTCGGCGTGATACCGACCTCGGATTTAAACAGGGCTTTAAAGTGTGAGAGGGAGTAGCCTGACACATCTGCAAGCTTTTCCAGGGTGATCGGTGAAGCAATATTTTCCCGAATATAGTCCAACGTCTGCTGAATCTTTGGGCTGATGCCGGATTCCGATGTTACGTTGCATTCCGCTCTGGAAAGATAGCACAGGGAGGACAAAAAGCAGGACAGAAACAGCACACCATTTTGAACATCAGAGGGCTGATTGCTGGAAAAAAGGTTGAAAGCGGTGCGCAGCAGCCGGATCTCCGTACCGGAAAGCTGCATATGCCGGTTTTTTACAGACAGAAGATTTTTGCAAAGTATATTGCTGTATTCTTTATTCAGACAGAGCATGTTGTCCGGGTCGGAGAGATCAATCTGCATCGCAAAGAATTCGCACGGTGCCTGCGGCTGATTCCCGTTTCCATGGAGCTCGAACGGGAAGACCAGAAAGACTTCATTGCCGCGAATGATGTGCGAGGAAATCTCATCGTTATGCTCAAGAACCGTGGTGCGTTCCCCCTTGATCATGCAGTGCAGCTCCAGAATATTTGTATGGTAATGGAGCGGCGACGGTTGAAACGACTGAAACGAATGCTGATGCGTAAAATTTTTCAGCCCGGGGATATGGTGCCGGTCTTGCGTGATAATCTGTATATCCTTGATCCATGTGTATTCATCAATAATTTCGAGCATCTGTGTACCTTTCTATGCACCTTCTTTTGCATGCATCTGCAGCGACACAGCGGGGAACGGGATGTCGCCCGCAGCCCGCGCGGCAGTGTGGTATTGTCTGTTACTCAATTCATGATGTCATAAAAAATGCGACTGATTTTCTTAAAAGCTTCTGTAAGAACGATTCTGCCTGTTTCGCCACAAATATGTAGAAATCGACGTATAAAATAGTACGAAATATTAAATCGAATGCAATTATTCACAAAACTGATTATACTTGGATTGCAAAAATAAATCAAGTGCAATGTGCACAGGGAAGGAGGAAGACAGTGAAAGAGATTGCAAATGGCGTATGGCCGGTTATGATTACACCGTTTACAGAAGACAACAAAATCGATTATGATGCGGTGCTGCAGATTATCGAGTGGTATGACAAGATGGGTGTTACGGGTATTTTCGCAGTCTGCCAGTCCAGCGAGATGTTTTTCCTGAATAAGGAGGAACGGCTGCAGTTAGCGAAATTTGTGATCGACAACACACCAAAGCATATCGGGGTAGTGGTATCCGGTCATGTGGCGGAAAGGCCGGAGGATCAGGTGAGGGAAGCACAGGCGATCATCGACGCCGGCGCGGATTCCTATGTATTTATCTCGAACCAGTTTGCAAAAGAGGGCGAGAGTGAGGATGTAGCAAAGAAGTCCATCGAATACCTGACTTCAAACATTCAGGCGGAGAGCTTTGGTATCTATGAGTGCCCGTATCCGTACAAGCGGATCGTATCGCCGGAGCTCCTGAAATGGTGCGCCGAGACCGGTAAATTTTCATTTTTGAAGGATACCTGCTGCGACCTTGACATGATTCAGGCAAAGTGTGAGGCGGTCAAGGGTACGCCGCTGAAGATTTTCAATGCGAACGGCGCGACGCTGCTCCGCAGTCTGCAGATGGGCTGTGCCGGTTATTCGGGCGTCATGGCGAACTTCCACGCGGATCTGTACGCATGGCTGTGCGTGAATTATACGAAGGAGCCGGAAAAAGCAGAGAAGCTGATGAATTTCCTTGGCTCGGCGTCTACGATCGAGTGCCAGATTTATCCGGTCAACGCAAAGTATCACATGCAGCTTGAGGGCTTAAATATGACTCTTATGACCAGAACCCGCAGCGCAGAGGAACTGACGGGCAGCAAGCGTCTGGAAATCGAGCAGTACCGCGCGACGACGCAGATGTTCCGTGAGTACTTCTTCGGCTGATTGCAGAGTGCATGAAAACGTGCACGATAATGGAACGCCCCGCAGAAATTGTGTGTAAAACCGTCTGCGAAGGGTGTGCGTGAATGAAGCATCAAAATAAAATACATAATAATTTTTTATAACTATTAAGGAGGAACTTTAAAATGAAGAAAAAAATGATGGCTATGGCATTGGCTGCAACGATGGTTTGCGGAATGATTGCTGCACCGGCGACTGCATCGGCATCCGATTATGACGCATCCGGAGATCCGGCAGTTTCCCTGATTTTTACATCGGTATCTGTTACGGGCGACTCCCACACAGACGCGATGACAGCGTTTGCGGAGAAGGTAGAAGAGCTCTCCGGTGGTTCCGTTACCTGCAGAACCTATTCGGACGGCACTCTGTTCTCCTCTGAGAATGAGCTGGATGCAGTTCTGAACGGCGATGCGGATCTGGCGTATATCTCATTCCCGACACTGGCGACACAGGAAGGCCTGGAGTGGTGCGCAATGATTCAGTCTGCGTATTTCTGGAATTCTTATGAGCACATGACATCCGTTATGGGCGGTGAGATCGGCGAAGAGATTTATGAGAAGATTTCAGCAGCCGTGAACCTTACTCCGCTTGGCAACTTCTATCTTGGCTCCCGTGTCGTAAATACCAGAAATAAAGAGATTACCTGCTATGACGATATGGATGGCGTTCTGCTTCGTATGCCGAACTCTGAGACATGGCTGAACCTTGGCGAAGCGATCGGCGCGACACCGACTGGTCTTTCCTATTCTGAGCTGTATACCGCGCTTCAGACCGGTACGGTTGACGGTCAGGAGAACCCGCTGCCGTCTGATATCAGTGCTGGTTTCTATGAAGTAGCTACTTATTTCGCAATTACGAATCATGTAGTAGACTGCATCCTTCCGTGCATCAATACTGATACCTGGAACAGCCTGACCGAGGCACAGCAGCAGGCAGTAGCGGAAGCGATGGAATACGCGCAGGAAGTAAATGACACAGAGAGAATTGCGGCTGAGGAAGAAGCAATCGACTTCCTGCTTGAGGAAGGCTGCACGATTACCTATCCGGACCTTGATGAGTTTGTTGAGAAGGCTCAGGAATACTACAACAATCATCCGGAGCAGACCGAGCTTTGGGATATGGATCTCTATGAGAGAATTCAGGCAGCTGGTACGGAGACAGCCGATGATGCTGCTGAGGCAGAGACTGAGGCTGTAACGGAGTAACATTTTTTAAAGTCAGAGACTCTGAAAGTTAAAATAATCAACCGAACTGAGTTAGTTCACAGGAAATGGCGGGGGACGGTTGTATCGTCCCCTTTACAAATCCCCTGATTTGTGAAACGAATCCTGATCGAAACCACAGAGGAGGGAGAAGTCTTGGAAAGCTTTAAGAAGGTCATAAAGACCATATTTGACGGGATCGGAACCGTGGTTCCCATTCTGTCGTTCCTCGCAATCTTTATTACTTTTACGGCCAGTATCATTGCGAGGTATATTTTTAATACATCGATCCGCTGGAGCTATGAGATCTCCGTGCTGGGATACATCTGGTGTATGTTCTTTGGTGTAGGGAAAGCGATGGAGGACGATTCTCATGTCGTTTTCAGTCTTGTGTATGATATGCTCAGCCCGCTGTGGCAGTTTATCTGCAAGGTTGTGTACAACGCGTTTCTGATGATCCTCCTGATTATCGTATTTGTTCCCTGCTGTAAGGCGCTGCAGAACAGTTCGATGGTAACCAGCGTCCTGAAGATTCCGTACAGTGTCGCGTTTGCTCCATTTATCTATATGCTGGCTGAGATCATTGTCCGTTCCGGCATTAATATCTGCAAGGCGTATAAGGAGTTTAAAGCCGGACCGGTTGAGAAGGCTGAAGAAGGAGGAGCGGAGGCATGAATATCAATCCGATTGTAGTTTTATTTGTAGTGATGGCGGTTTGCTTCGTCATCCGGATGCCTGTCGCATTTTCCATGCTGGCGGCATCGATCGTCTATCTGCTGCTCGCGATGCCGGACCGGCTCGGGCAGGTGTTCACCGTTATTACCGGTAATATGTATTCGAACTATACTATGCTCGCCGCACCGCTGTTTGTCTTTATGGCGAATGTGCTAAACGAGGGGGCGGTCACGGATAAGATATTCGATTTCTGTAATGGCCTTCTCGGACGTCTGAAGGGCGGTACCGGTCTGGTAAACGTTCTGCTGTCCCTGATTTTCTCCGGTATGACCGGTTCTGCAATTGCGGATGCTTCTGGTATCGGTCTGATGGAAATTAACCAGATGAAGAAGGAAGGCTATGACACCGAGTTCAGCTGCGCACTGACGGCGGCGACTGCTACGGTAGGTCCGATTTTCCCGCCATCCATCCCGATGGTTATCTATGCAATGCTTTCCGGCGCTTCGGTTGGCAAGCTGTTTATGGGCGGCATGGTTCCGGCAATTCTGATTTCCGCAGTTCTGGCACTTTATGTGATTATCATCGCCAGAAAGAGCAATTATCCGGCGGGCGTCGTGATGACATTGAGACAGTTCCTGTCCGCGACTGTAAAGGCACTTCCGGCAATTCTGACGGTTGTCATTCTTCTGGGCGCGATTTACGGCGGCGTCTGCACACCGACTGAGGCTGGTGCGCTTGCTTCTGCTTATGCGATTGTGATCTCTCTGCTGATTTATCGTTCGCTTGGATGGAATACATTAAAGACCATTCTGACGAAAACCGCTGCGAACACTGCGACACTGGCACTGCTGACCGGTACGTCGATGCTGTTCTCCTACATTATCTCTCTGGAGCAGGTGTCTGCGACAGTAGCGAGCATCGTTATGGGTCTGACCAGCAATAAGAACGTATTCCTGCTGATTGTCAATATCGCATTCCTGCTTCTGGGCTGCGTCCTGGATGTCAGCACCATTCAGCTGGTATTTGTTCCGATGATTCTTCCGCTGGTGAATGCATTTGGTATTGATCTGGTTCACTTTGGTGTAGTGATCGCGCTGAACATGATGATCGGTCTGTCTACGCCGCCGTTCGGTATGCTGCTGTTCATCGTTACCGGACAGGGCAAGGCGAAGATGGCCGGGGTTATCCGGGAAATCGTTCCAATGGTAGTGATTATGATCTGTATCCTGCTGCTGATTACCTATGTGCCGCAGACAGTCATGTTCCTGCCGAATCATCTGATGTAGATTCCTGTAAAGGTTCTTTCGCAGTCTGTGCTGCCCGATCGTGTCGTGCTTTCTGGATTGGCCATTTTCGCAGTCTGTCTGCCCGGGACCTGTGCAGAAAATTGATGGTACAAAAAAGAGTCGGAGGGCTCTGCTTTCGGGCAGGGCCTTTTCCATATAATGAGACAGTATCTGAAATGTGAAACCAGTTCTTTTAAGAAATAATGACAGACATCATGACAGAAAGTGACCCGAAGAATGACAGAGATTGTGATGGACAAAACGATGGATAGAAGGATGGAACGAACAACGGATAATCTTGCAGAACGATATTCAAAACAGAACTCAGAGCAGAATCCTGAACGTGAGGCGGGGAAAAAGCCGCCCGGGGAGCTGGATGCTTTGTGGCATACACTGCGCCATCCCGGCGCGGGCGACCGCAGCCTGCCTTTCTGGGGCTGGAACGCGCGTCTGGAGAAAGAGAATCTGTGCTTTCAGATGAGCGAGATGAAGGAGCAGGGGATGGGAGGCTTTTTTATCCATTCCAGGGAGGGACTCGAGACGGAATACCTCTCGGATGAATGGATGGAAGATGTAGCCGCCTGTACGAAACAGGCCGAACAGGATGACATGGAGCTCTGGATCTACGATGAAGATAAATGGCCGTCCGGCGCGGCCGGAGGAAAGGTCAGTGCTCTGGATCCGGAAAAGTATGCCGCGAAAGCGCTGACCATGGAGCTTGTGGATGCGAGACCTGATGCTGCCGGATGCATCACAGATGGGAAGCCCGATGCTGGCGGAGACATTATGGATGAGAAGTCAGATGCTGTCAGGAACAGCGTTGGGATAGAGAGTGGGTATGTGGGCATTTATGACCTGACTCCGTGGGGATATGCCGGTCAGTTTATGATTCTGCGGCAGGAGACATCTGCGGACAGTATGTGGTATAATGGCTCTGCGCCGACGGATATGCTGAAGATGGAAGCGGCGGAGGAATTCCTGCGTCTGACTCATGAGCGGTACCGGGAGTATCTGGGAGCCTCCTTTGATACGACCGTGCGCGGCTTTTTTACAGATGAACCCAATTTTTGCGACTTTTTCAGCTGCTTTACGAAAGGTCGGCCGTGGCTTCCGTGGACCGGTGATTTGGTACGGGAGTTTGCTTCACGAAGAGGCTATAGTCCGATGGAGCATCTGCCGGGGCTGTTTCTGGAGGGAGAGGCGAGCGCGCAGATCCGCCATGACTACTGGCGCACACTGACAGAGCTGTTTTCAGAGCGTTATATGCGGCCGGTCAGCGACTGGTGCGCATCGTATGGAAAGGATCTTGCCGGACATTTGCTCTACGAGAATGACCTGGGCTATCAGGCGCGGGTGTGCGGAGCGGTCATGCCGCATTACCGTTATCTGCAGGTGCCGGGGATTGATATTCTCGGAGAGCAGACAAAGGAATATCTGACGGTGAAGCAGTGCACCAGTGTGGCAAACCAGTATGGACGCCGGGATGTTGTCGCGGAGGTCTATGGCTGTACCGGCTGGGAATTTGGATTTGAAGGACAGAAGTGGCTCGGGGACTGGCTGTATGTCCAGGGGGTGACGCGCCGGTGCCAGCACATGGCGCAGTATTCGATCGCGGGATGCCGGAAGCGTGATTATCCGCCGGTTTTCCAGTATCAGACGACCTGGTGGAAGGATCTGCATCTGATGGAGGAGTACTTTGCCCGTCTTTCAGCGTGTGTAAAAACGGGAGAAGTGGTCAGGGAGATTCTGGTTTTGCATCCGATCTCCTCTATCTGGACGATGTGCGGCAGCGCCCCGGATGAAGATCTGAATCATGTCCATATGAATATGGGCTGGCTGGATCCTCACATAACAAAGCTAAATGAATGGGGGGAGCAGTACAACCGGCTGGCCGCGTTGCTCCTGGGGGCGCATCTGGACTTTGATTTTGGGGACGAGACGCTGCTTGCCGAGATTGGTAAGGTGGAAGGAGACCGGCTGAAGGTCGGAAGGTGCCGCTATCATACGGTTGTGGTTCCAGACGTATTGTCCCTGTTTGAGAGTACGGTAAGACTGCTGGAAGCGTTCGCAAAGGCGGGCGGGCATCTGATCTGGGTCGGTGCATATCCGGAGCTTCTGGAGGGGAGAAAAAGTCTTCTGGCAGAGGAGCTTCTTTCACAGTGTCCGGTGTGCCATGCAGGATCCTATGAGGAGCTTCCTGATCTGATCCGCGGGCGGCAGGATCTTTCGATGCGCGTATTGTTGCAGGAGGGCGGTGAGGCAGTCTCTGTTTTGACCATGCTGCGAAAAACAGATGATGGCTATCTGCTGTTTGCCGTCAATAATGACCGTGATAGAGAACAGGTGGTACAATTCCATCTCCCGATGACCGGGCGTGTAGAGGCGTATGACGCGTGGACAGACTCCAGATGCGAGGTTTCGGTTGAACTCACTCGGAAGCATTCTTATTCCGGCATGGCAGCGGCGGATACGCCGGATACATGGGAAAAGAGGACGGACGCGAATAGAGCGTGTTCGATTGAATCGGCCGGCATGCGATTTACAGAGGTATTTGCCCCGGCGATGAGCAAGGTTTACTTTATCCGTACGGCGGAATCTCCTGCTATGGGGACCGCGGACTATCCCTATCGGCATCCGCATTACACGGATGAGGTATTCGCAATGCTTGGTCCGCAGGCTGCCATCACCCGGACGATGCCGAATGTGCTGACGCTGGATCGGTGCCGGTACGTGCTGGGAGATCCGGAAATTCGGAAGCACGGCACGGATGATCGGTATGGAGAGGAAGCATTATCTAATAACGGAGCCAATTGTCAGACCGGAATGGACAGTGATACGATGGAATCGGATCTGTTTGATGGTTGCAATGGGAAGTCATCAGTGGCGCTGCGGGAAGCATTGCACGATGAAAACGCGGAAAAATTGCCCGGCGTCTGCGTTTCGGAGGATGAAAACGAGGAGAAAAGGCGCGGTATCTGCGCTCCGGAGGAGATGGAGATCTGGCAGGCGCAGAAGGAAATCCGTGAGCGGCTCGGGATGCAGCAGGTTTATTATAATGGCGCTCCTCAGCGGTATCAGTGGGTGACGCAGCCTGCAGAGGGCGATGGCACACCATTTGCGTTGGACTTTCGGTTTGATGTGGAGGAGCTGCCGGAGACGGCCTGCCAGGTTGTGATGGAAAAGCCGGAAGGGCTGCGGATTTATTGCAACGGGTATTTGTGTGGGGAAGCATCCGACGGCTTCTTCATGGATCGTGATATGCGGAGGATTCCGCTCTCTCATCTGAAAAAGGGTGAAAACCATCTGCTGGTGAGTGGAAATTACCGAAATAATATGGAGCTTGAGGATATTTATATCATCGGCGATTTCGCTGTCAGCCCGGAGAGGAAAATTACGCGGGAGAGAGGGACGCTTCATTTAGGAGACTGGTGCCTGCAGGGCTATTAGCACTATCCCGGCAGCATGATCTACCACTTCCGTGTACCGGGAGCGCTTGCGAAGAGCGGACGGCTTCTGCTGCAGATGGGAGAATACCGCGGCACACTCATAAAAATCCGGATCAATGGGAAGCCGGCGGCGAATCTGGTCGGAAACGCGTTTGGACGGCCGGATCTCACAGAATACCTGAATCTGCCGATGAATGACCTGGAGATTGAGGTGGTGGGGAGCCCGAGAAATATGATGGGACCGTTCCACCAGGCATACACCGGCTGCAGCCGGATCAGCTGGGAGGACTTCCGGACGGAGGGACGATTCCATTGTGATGATTATGTGCTGGAGCCGTATGGACTGATGGGACAGATCGCGATCGTGGTCAGCTCTGTCATGGATTGACAGCCGGCCGACGAATAATATAATCGGTGCCCTGGTTTGTTACGGACCATCGTGAAGATATCCGGGAAAATCAGGGAGAATACAAGGAGAAAGAAAATGATAGTAGATAAGATCAGCAATCTGTCTTTTTATCCGCTGCTTGCGAAGCATGAAGAAAAAATCAGGGAGTTTATTGGGCGTCTGGACATGGAAAATCTGCCGGAAGGACGCTATGAACTGACGGATGAGATGTTTGCTCTGGTACAGCGCTACACGACAAAACCGATGGAAGGAGCGCGGATGGAATCCCATAAGGTGTACGGAGATATCCAGTATATCCATCAGGGCGAAGAGATCATTTATGTCGATTTTACCGACGAACTGGCAGTGGAAGAGGATCAGACCCCGGGGGCGGACATTTTATTTTATAAAAATCGAGAGCCCCTGGGAGGAAATCTTCTGAAACCGGGAATGTTTGGTTTTTATGCGCCGCAGGACGCTCATATGCCGTGCATTACGGCGCAGGAACCCTGCGAGATCGTAAAAGTGGTTTTTAAGGTGAAAATGTGAAGAAAGCGATACCATTTTTTTTAATCTTTTTTGGTGCGCGGCAGGATTTTCGCCGATTCGAAGTTGAATGCAAAAAAATGAATGCAAAAAATGGACGGTAAAAATGAAAGGAGGCAATGAGAAGGCGATGAAAAGGGTGTTAATAATCGGCAGCCTGAATATTGATATGGTGGTGGATGTTGATCATATGCCGGCGGTGGGAGAGACCATCTTAAGCGGCGGTCTGAAGTATGTGCCGGGCGGCAAGGGCGCGAACCAGGCCTGTGCAGTCGGCCGACTCGGCGTTGATGTGACGATGCTGGGCGCGGTGGGGAAGGATTCCTATGCGGACATGCAGAGAGAGAGCCTGACAAATTCGGGCGTAGATGTTTCCAAATTGATCGTGCGTGAAGATGCGCCCACAGGTGTTGCGCTGATTCCGGTAAATAAAGAGGGCGACAATTATATTATTGTAATATCCGGTGCGAACGCGACCATTTCCCCGGAGGATGTCGAGAAAAACCGGGCTTTGATCGAAGAATCAGATATCGTGATGTTCCAGCTGGAGATTCCGCTTGATACGGTATTGTACGCTGCGAAGCTGGCAAAAGAGCTGGGAAAGACCGTAATCCTGGATCCGGCTCCGGTGCCGAAAGAATTCCCGGAGGAACTGTATCAGTACGTAGATGTGATAAAGCCGAACGAGACAGAGCTGGGGATGCTGACAGGTATCTCCGATGTGGAAATGCATCTGACGGAGGCAACAGCTGTGCTGCGGCAGAAGGGCGTTAAAAATGTGCTGGTCACGCTGGGAGGCGACGGGGTATTCATCGATTCCGCGGAGCTCGGAGCGTGCCGCATACCGGCGCATAAGGTAACGGCGGTGGATACCACGGCAGCGGGCGATTCCTTCACGGCCGGCCTGGCGGCGAAGCTGTTGGAAGGCAAAAACCTGAAAGAGGCGGCGGAGTTTGCCAATTATGTATCTGCAATTGTTGTAACGCGGCCGGGGGCACAGTCTTCCATACCGACATTAGAAGAGGTAGAGGAGTATATTGCACTCTCCTGAGTCCGGAAGAGACAGACGAACAGGCTGATGTTATCACTCTAAAGACCACAGGCTGAAAATGAAAGGCAGATGTGGTCTTTTTTGATGCCCGCGCCCCGCAATCAGAGATTGGGGGCATTACCGTCGAGGACCAGACGCGTGCCACTGGCACGCAGCAACAGCCTCGCGCGGGATGGCAGAAAAAATTGAAAGAAGCCAAAAAAGGAAGTATAGTTAAGAGGTATTTTCAGGACAGAATAAGGAAAGCCGCGCCATTTGAAGCCGCACTGGGTGCGAGGCGCGGCCTGCGTCCGTCATTTGTGTCAAATGACGGACAGTGTGAGGAGGCGTTATGAGACTGGTAGTAAAGGTGGGTACTTCCACGCTGGCACACAGCACGGGCAATCTGAATATTCGCCGTGTGGAGGCACTCTGCAAGGTACTGAGTGACATCAAAAATGCGGGAAATGAGATTCTTCTCGTTTCTTCCGGGGCGACCGGGATGGGTTCGGGCAAGCTTGGACTTCTGAAACGGCCGGAGGATATTTCGACGAAGCAGGCGGCAGCCGCGGTCGGACAGTGCGAGCTGATGTATACCTATGACAAGCTGTTTCAGCAATACAATCACTGCGTCGCGCAGGTTTTGCTGACACGGGCGGATATTGAAGATGACTCTCGCAGGGGGAACCTGCACAGCACCTTTTCCCGGCTGCTTGATTTTCGGGTTCTTCCGATTATCAATGAGAACGATTCGGTGGCGACGGAGGAATTTTTTATCGGGGAGAATGACAGCCTGGCTGCGCTGGTATCCACGCTGGTCGATGCGGATCTGATCGTTCTGCTTTCCGATATCGACGGGCTTTTTACGGCGGATCCGCATAAAGACCCGGAAGCAAAGCTGATTTCCCGTGTGGAGGAGATTACGCCCGAGCTGCGCGCGCTTGGTGGCGGGGCAGGAAGTGATTTTGGCAGCGGCGGGATGTCCGCGAAGCTGAACGCGGCTCAGATTGCCATGGAAGCCGGATGCGACATGATTATCGCGAACGGAGAGCATCCGGAGATTTTGTATGACATTATGGCCGGAGAAGAAGTGGGAACGCGTTTCGTGGCGCGGCCCGGATCTGTCCGGAAGATTGCCAGGTGATGGGGCTGCCTGCAGAAGCTTGAAGGTACGGAATAATTGTGCTTGAGAAAATTCAGAAAGGAACAGGTATGACGACACAGGAGATTTTAGTAAAAGCGAAGGCGGCTGCTCCGGAACTGGCGACGGCCTCGACGGAACAGAAAAATGAGGCGCTCAAGGCGATGGCTGATGCGTTGCTGTGGCATGCGGATGAAATCTTAAGTGAGAATCAAAAGGATATGGATCGGGCGCTGGGTTCCATCTCAGAGGTGATGCGGGACCGGCTCCGCCTGACGACCGGAAGGATTCAGGCAATGGCGGAGGGAATCCTGGATGTGGCCGCGCTGCCGGATCCGGCGAGGCAGGTTCTCCGCGAGATCCGGAGGCCGGACGGTCTTCTGATTCAGAAATGCTCCGTGCCGCTGGGCGTGATCGCGATTATTTATGAGAGTCGCCCGAACGTGACCAGCGATGCTGCGGCGCTGTGTGTTAAAAGCGGGAATGCCTGTATCCTGCGAGGCGGAAAGGAAGCATTTTTATCCGCGAACGCGATTACGAACGCGCTGCGGGATGGCCTGAAGAAAGCCGGACTTTCGGAAGACCTGGTGCAGCTGGTGCAGGATACGACGCGTCAGAGCTCCATCGAGCTGATGACAGCCAAGGGTTATGTGGATCTGCTGATTCCCCGCGGCGGCGCGGGACTGATCCGTGCCTGTGTGGAGAATGCCACAGTAAACTGCATTGAGACCGGCACCGGCATCTGTCACGTTTATGTGGACCGTGCGGCGGATCAGGAGATGGAGTTGAATATCATCGAGAATGCGAAGACCAGCCGCCCGAGTGTGTGCAACGCGGAGGAGGTCTGCGTCGTGCACCGGGACATCGCGGAGGAATTTCTTCCGAAGCTGAAAAAAAGGCTGGTAGACGACCGGATCGAGAATCTGGAATCGCCAGTGGAGCTTCGGCTGGATGAGCGCGCGGCAGAGATTTTGATTGGAACCGAAGAAAAACCGGAGATCATCCAGAGTGAGGACGGCATCCTGATTGAATCGGGGAGTATGTTTGAAGAGAGGAACACTTCGACCGACCAGGAGGAATTGGAAGAAAATGTGAATACCGATGGTGGGGCTGCCATCAAGGATATTACAGCCCTGACGGCGCAGGAATCCCCCGCGCTTCCGGTTGTGGAGCGCTTCCAGAGGCTGCGGGACGGGCTGGAGGGTAATACGGCTCAGTTCCTTGTTCCGGCTGGGCCAAATGATTTTGATACCGAGTTTCTGGACTATATTCTGGCAGTGAAGGTTGTGGATTCTTTATCCGAAGCCATCGCTCATATATCAGCACATTCGACCGGACACTCTGATGCGATTGTTACGAAGGATGAAGCCGCCGCGGAACAGTTTACGCGCATGATCGACTCGACGTCTGTCTATGTGAACGCTTCCACGCGCTTTACAGACGGCGGCGAATTCGGGCTGGGCTGTGAGATGGGCATTTCTACGCAGAAGCTGCACGCGAGAGGACCGATGGGACTCGAGGAGCTGACCACGTATAAGTATATTATCCATGGGAATGGGAATGTGCGGTGATCCGGCATACCTTCATACAGAAAACAGATAAAATCTGGCGGTGTCTTTGTGAACGGAAGCATGAGCAGCCAGCAACGTATTTTTTTCATTATGTGATCGATGAAACACAGACAAAATGCGTATGTTTTTAAATACGGGTTATCAGGAAATAAACACTTGAGGAAGGAATCGTATCTTTATGGGTAGTAAGGTTGGTTTTATCGGCTGCGGCAATATGGGCTCCGCGATTGCGCGGGCGGTGGCAAGGGTCATTGAGCCGTCACAGGTAATGCTCGCGAACCGGACGCCGTCGAAGGCAGAGGCTCTGGCGTCAGAACTGGGCTGTCGGACGGGGAGCAATGAGGAGGCCGCGCGGCAGTGCAGGTATCTTTTTCTGGGTGTAAAGCCACAGATGATGGAAGAGATGCTGCAGCCACTGCAGAAGATTTTTAGTGACAGGAGTGGGGAAATAACGGATTTGTCCGCAGACGCTTCCGGACAGCGCGAATTCGTCCTGGTGACAATGGCCGCGGGGCTGTCGATTGCGGAGATTCAGCGCATGGCAGGCGGCAGTTATCCGGTGATTCGGATTATGCCGAATACACCCGTTTCGATTGGAAAGGGTATGACACTTGTCTGTGCCTCTCCGGAGGTGGACAAAGAGTGCATGCAGGAATTTGAGCGAATCATGTCTGCGACCGGGCGTCTGGACATGCTCTCAGAGAAGCTGATTGACGCGGCGAGTGCGCTTTCCGGCTGCGGGCCGGCATACGTGTATCTGTTTATCGAGGCGCTCGAGGACGGTGCGGTCGAATGCGGGCTGCCGAGGCAGAAGGCGATGGATTATGCCTGCCAGACGCTCATTGGTTCCGCGTCGCTGGTGCTGGAGAGCGGCAGCCATCCGGGCGCGTTAAAGGACGCGGTCTGCTCGCCGGGAGGAACCACGATCGCCGGTGTGCACGCACTGGAACACGGCGGATTCCGCTGCGCTGCGATGGACGCGGTAAAGGCAGCGTATGATAAAACGACACAATGAGAGCCGCGCAATAGAAAATCGCTTCGCGATTGTATATCCCGTACGAAGTGCGGGATGCCCACGCCCCACAATCAAAGATTGGGGAATATCCCATGCGAAGCGTGGGATGCCACCCGGCGAGGGGCAAAACCCGGCGAGGGGCGCGGCCGCAAACTGATTTTTAGGGAAAGGAAAAGACATTTCATGCGAGCTTACGAGCGTTTATTACAATATGTAAGAGTTTATACCACCAGCGACGAATCGAGTCAGACGGTGCCGTCCACGGCCCGTCAGCTGGATCTGGCGAAGCTTCTGGCAGAGGAGATGAGCCGGATGGGCGTCAGCAGGGCGAGGGTGGATGAGAAGGGCTATGTCTATGGAGAGATCCCGGCGAGCCCGGGCTGCGAAGCGGCCCCGGCGCTGGGATTCATTGCGCATATGGATACTGCGCCGGACTTCTGTGGGGAACATGTTAACCCGGTCGTGATTCCGGACTATGACGGCGAAGACGTTGTGCTGGGGGAGAGCGGTCGTGTGCTCTCTGTGAAGGATTTTCCGCATCTGCCCGGACTGAAGGGGCGGACGCTGATCACAGCGGACGGAATGACGCTGCTTGGAGCGGATGACAAGGCGGGGATTGCGGAGATCCTTACGATGGCGGAGGAAGTGCTGAATTCAGACTCCGAGGCTTCCGACATAGAAGCGGGGGACAGGCTTTCACACGGAAAAATTTGTCTGGCTTTTACTCCGGACGAGGAGATCGGGCGCGGCGCGGATGCGTTTGATGTGCCGGGTTTTGGAGCGGATTTTGCATATACCGTGGATGGCGGAGCTGAAAACGAGATTGAATATGAGAACTTTAATGCCGCAGCGGCGAAGGTGGACGTACGCGGATTTTCTGTTCATCCGGGCAGCAGCAAGGATACGATGATCAATGCGGCGCTGGTTGCGATGGAGTTTAATTCCATGCTTCCTGCGGGTGACACGCCGAGAGATACGGAAGGCTATGAGGGCTTTTTCCACCTGCATACAATGTCAGGCGATGTGTCGGAGGCGGCACTGGAATACATTGTGCGCGATCACAGCGCGGCCATGTATGACTGCCGTCTGGAGACCCTGCGCCATATTACGAAGCTTCTGAATGAAAAATATGGGGAGGGCACCGTGACGCTTTCCATCCGCGAACAGTACCGGAATATGAGAGAGCAGATCGAAGGCTGTATGCATCTGATTGATAATGCAAAAAAAGCGGCACAGACGGCCGGATTGTCTCCGGTGACTGTGCCGATTCGCGGCGGTACAGACGGCGCGCGCCTGTCCTTCATGGGGTTGCCTTGTCCGAACCTGGGCACCGGCGGCTACGCCTTCCACGGCCCGTATGAGCACATTACCGCAGAGGGGATGGACGCCGTTGTGCGTATGCTGAAGGAAATCGTGCGCCTGTACGGGCGGTAAATGATGGAATTATTTGAGCAAAAGCGGTTATTATATTTGACAAAAGAATAGATGTATAGTACAATTTAAGTACAGAAATCTGTACTTAAAAGGAGGTGGCAGCATGTTAGCCGTAAATTATACAAATCTTCGGGACAATATGAAATCCTATATGGATAAGGTAACCGATGGATACGAAACTATGATAGTTACCAGAAAGAATAATAAAAATGTGGTCATGATTTCCGAAGAATCCTATAATAATCTAATGGAAAATATTTATGTTATGGGAAATAAGGCAAATTATGACTGGCTCATGGAATCGAAAAGGCAGCTTGAAGCTGGAGAAGCGGCAAGACATGATCTTGTTGGGGTAGAAGCAGATGGATAAGGTTTTTACTGATCATGGATGGCAGGACTATGTGTATTGGACAAATGAGGATAGGAAGACGCTAAGAAGAATCAATAAGCTGATCGAAGATATTTGCCGTAACGGAAATGAAGGAATTGGAAAGCCGGAACCATTATCGGGAAATCTGGCTGGCTATTGGAGCCGGAGGATTAACGATAAGGATCGGCTGATTTATAAAACAGACAGTGAAAATGTATATATTCTTTCATGCAGATACCATTATGACGATAAGTAGCAAAAGTTGATGCTTTTATAAAAAGCCCACTGTGACTGGTTCCCACAGAAATTTTTGGAAACCATGAGCAAGGGGCTTTTTAATACGATCAACCGTTTCCTTTTGAATCTGATTTTAACTTCTCATCGGCTGGATCAGTTTTTTATTAATTCTATTCAGGAATAACAGTCCGCACAGGACGGATACGACCTCCGCGATCGGCCATGACAGCCATACTTTCGTGACATCGCCGGTCTGTGCAAAGAGATACGCCAGAGGTATCAGGCAGACGATCTGCCGCATGATGGAGATCAGCATGCTGTAAACGCCGTTGCCCATCGCCTGGAAAAACGAAGAGCAGATGACAGAAACGCCGGCGATCAGGAAGCTGAAACTGATGGTCCGAAGCGCCGGGATACCGATGGCGAGCATTTCATCAGACGCATTGAATAGCTGCAGAAGCTGTCCGGGCAGAGTCTGGAAGATGACAAACGCGATGACCATGATGCAGGTCGCATAGAAGATCGCGAGCTTCAGCGTTTTCATAATCCGGTCCGGTTTTTGCGCACCGTAGTTGTAGGAGATGATGGGCACCATGCCGTTGTTCATACCGAAGACCGGCATGAATGCAAAGCTCTGCAGCTTGAAATAGATGCCGAATACCGCGACCGCCGTGGAAGAAAATGCTACAAGGATTTTATTCACACAGAAGGTCATGATGGAGCCGATGGCTACCATGATGACGGACGGAATGCCGATATAGAGAATGCTTCCAATTGCCTGCATGCTCAGCTTGAATTTCCGGATATCCAGATGAAGCTCCTCGTTTTTCTTCGTGTTCAGAATCACAGCGAGGATAGCGGCGACAATCTGACCGAGCACGGTTGCTGCCGCTGCGCCCTTAATCCCCATTTTCGGGAAAATGCCGATACCGAAAATCAGCACCGGATCCATGATGATATTGATGATTGCGCCCGTTCCCTGCGTAATCATCGTATAAAAGGTCTTTCCGGTTGACTGCAGAAGGCGTTCAAAAATCACTTCAATATATACACCAAAGCTGAGACACATAATGATTGAGAGGTAATCATGTCCATATTGCGTAATTTCTGCTGTTGCTCCCTGTGCGACGAAGAACACTTTTGTAATTGTCAGTCCGAGCACGAGAAACAGCAGATAGCTGCAGATGGCGAGAAATACGCCGTGCATGGACATACTGTTTGCTCGCTCGTATTTCTTCTCACCCAGTGCTTTCGAAACCAGTGCATTGGTGCCGACCGCGATGCCTGTCGCGAGTCCGATCAGGAGATTCTGCATCGGAAACGCCATGGACACGGCCGTGAGTGCGTCTTCGCTGATCCGCGAAACAAAGATGCTGTCCACTACGTTATAGAGTGCCTGCACAAGCATGGAAATCATCATTGGCAGTGCCATGGTGATCAGCAGCCGGTTCACCGGCATGACGCCCATCTTGTTTTCTTCTGTCTTTCCCTGTTCTTTGTTCAAACCTTATCCCTCCGTTCATAAAATGATGCAGGGCGCTTCCATCCCTTCCTGGAAAAGGGTACCCTGCAAGTATTACCAGTAAACGTTCGAGTGAGATTATATAGTATCTGTTTCAAATCGTCAACCGTCGAAATTCACGTAAAATAGCTGACCGCTGTAAAACCGGAACCGCGCACCCTGACCCGGACAATCCGGAAGCCTGATTTTGTCATTTCGTGCGGGAAATCTTCGTAAACTCCTAATTAAGCGTCTGATCGAAAAATCAGTATTCACAGAAGCCGGAAATTCTGTTATGATAAGTGAAGTGTTTGCGCGTGTAATGCAAAGAGACTGACTCTGAATGTAAAAAACAGGATAAAGCAATCAAAAACCTCGAGTTTAAGCGGGAAAATGCCTGACAATATGGGGAGGAGAGAAACTATGATAGCAATTATCGATTACGATGCGGGGAATTTAAAGAGCGTGGAAAAAGCCATTGCTTCTCTGGGTGAGGAGTCCGTGATTACTCGCGACCGAGAGGAAATCCTGCGCGCGGATAAAGTGGTGCTGCCCGGCGTCGGCGCGTTTGGCGACGCGATGGGAAAGCTGCACCAGTACGGGCTGGTCGGGGTGATCCGCGAGGTAGCAGATCGCGGGACGCCATTTCTTGGCATCTGCCTGGGCCTGCAGCTTTTGTTTGAATCGAGTGAGGAGTCGCCGGGAGTGGAAGGACTGGGTATCTGCAAGGGGCAGATTCTGCGGATTCCCCGGGGATACGCACTTTGCGAAGCAGATGTTCCTTCCGCTAAATTGTTGGCGGACCATGCGTACACGGATGAATTTTCAGTAAGTGAGCAGGTGCGGCATGAGGATTTGAAAATTCCCCATATGGGCTGGAATTCGCTGAAGTTTGACCATCCTGGCCGCCTGTTTGCCGGGATTCCGGAAGAGTCGTATGTATACTTTGTACATTCCTATTACCTGAAGGCCGCGGATCCGGAAATCGTGACCGCTTCCACGTTTTATTCCGTGAACATCCATGCGTCCATCGAGCAGGGGAATGTATTTGCCTGCCAGTTTCACCCGGAGAAAAGCAGTCAGGTGGGGCTTGCGATCCTGAAGAATTTTATTGATTTATAATAATTATTTTGAATCATATCAGGATTGCGGGACTGGAAAGAAGGAAGCAGGATCGTGCAACAGGAATGGATATAAGTGAATAAGGAGACATTACTATGTTTACAAAACGTATCATCCCCTGTCTGGATGTAAAGAACGGCCGGGTGGTCAAAGGTGTGAATTTTGTTAATTTAAGAGATGCGGGCGACCCGGTCGAGATCGCGGCCGCCTATGATAAAGCAGGTGCCGATGAGGTGGTCTTTCTGGATATCACGGCCTCCTCTGATGCGCGCAATACCGTTGTGGATATGGTGCGCGAGGTCGCGAAGAAGGTTTTTATCCCCTTCACGGTCGGCGGCGGCATCCGCACGGTGGAGGATTTCCGTCTCCTGCTGCGCGAGGGTGCAGATAAGATTTCCATTAATTCGGCGGCAATCATGAACCCGCAGCTGATCCATGACGCGGCGGAAAAATTCGGGCGGCAGTGTGTGGTCGTGGCGATTGACGCCAGGCGCAGGCCGGATGGCTCCGGGTGGAATATCTATAAAAACGGCGGTCGTGTGGATATGGGTATCGATGCGGTGGAGTGGGCCATACGGGTGGATGAACTGGGCGCAGGGGAGATCTTGCTGACGAGCATGGACTGCGACGGCACAAAGGCCGGTTATGATATCGAACTGACCCGCACGATTGCAGAGCATGTATCGGTTCCGGTGATTGCCTCTGGTGGTGCCGGGACCAAAGAGCATTTCTATGATGCTTTGACGGAAGGAAAAGCGGATGCGGCGCTCGCGGCTTCCCTGTTTCATTATAAAGAACTGGAAATCAGTGAGGTGAAGCAGTACCTGCGGGGGCGGGGCGTCAGTGTGAGACTGTAGAAGGGAGGAATTGAATATGCCGCCGATTTCCAATGACTGGCTGGTACCGCTGAAGCCGGAGTTTTCAAAGCCCTACTATGCGAAGCTTTACCGTCAGATCAATGAAGAGTACTGCAACCGGGTCATATATCCGCCCGCGGATGACATTTTCAACGCGTTTGCGTTTACGCCGCTCTCAAAGGTGAAGGTCGTGATCCTGGGGCAGGATCCGTACCATGAAGAAGGGCAGGCGCATGGTCTGTGCTTTTCTGTGAAGCCGGGCATTCAGCCGCCGCCCTCGTTGATTAATATTTATCAGGAGCTGCATGAGGATTGCGGCTGTTACATACCGAATAACGGATATCTGACCAAATGGGCCAAGCAGGGTGTGTTATTGCTCAACACGGTTCTGACGGTCCGCGCGCACCAGGCAAATTCACACCGCGGCATCGGGTGGGAGGAGTTTACCGACGCGGCCATCCGCGCAGTGAACCAGATTGACCGGCCGATTGTCTATCTGCTCTGGGGGCGTCCGGCGCAGATGAAAAAGTCGATGTTGACGAATCCAAACCACCTGATTCTGGAGGCACCGCATCCGAGTCCGCTCTCCGCGTACCGGGGATTTTTCGGATGCAGGCATTTCTCGCGGGCGAATAAATTCCTGAAGCAGAACGGAATCGAGCCAATCGACTGGCAGATTGAGAACATCTAGCGGCAAATAAATAGCCGCTGGTAAAATAGTACCCGATATAAAGTGGCAAATCGGTATTGGCATGATTGCAAATACCGATTCGAAAGAAATTCGCAGAAGCTGTATATTCCACAGAGGGAGACAACGGGTTCTTGTTTGTTAGTGCATCTTAGACGATTTTGAAAATAACACGAATCCGATGACAAACATGACCGCGAGGATGGCTACGCCCGCGTTCGCGATGCCGGTCATCTGGGCGACGAGGCCGACCAGGAATGTGCCCAGGAACGAGGCTCCTTTACCGCAGATGTCGTAGATGCCGAAGTATTCACCGGATTTTTCCGGCGGGATGATTTTTGCAAAATAGGAGCGGGAGAGCGCCTGTATCGCGCCCTGGAACATGCCGACGCAGACGGCGAGCAGCCAGAATTCCCACTGCTTATCTAACTGAATGGCAAATAGAGCGATCAGGGTATAGGCACCGATGCAGAACCGGATGAGCTGCTCGGTGCGGAATTCTCTGGAGAGCCGCCCGAAGAGCAGGGCAAACGGAAACGCGACGATTTGCGTTACGAGGAGCGCGAGCAGCAGACCGGTCGTATCCAGCCCCAGCGCGCTGCCGTAGGCGGTCGCCATGTCGATGATGGTGTATACGCCGTCGATGAAGAAAAAGAAAGCGAGCAGATAATAAAAGATTTTTTTCTGCTGAAAGATTTCCTTAAACGTATGCCCAAGCCTGGTAAAGCTGTTGCGAATCAGAGAGCCGCCGCTTTTTCGTGCAGAGGTATCTGACTGCGTCCCGGAAGCCGCGGAGCTTTTCGGCCGCGCGCTGAAACCGGTCTGCGGGGCAGCATCCGCTTCGGAGACGAAGTGGGTCTGCTTATAATTTTTCAGCAGAGGCAGGGTGACGAGCAGCCACCAGGCGGCGTTCAGACAGAACGCGATGGTCATTGCCATCTGGAAAGTGATGCCGATGGAATCATACATGAGCACAAAGACCAGTGAAACGACAAATGGAATGCAGCTGCCGATGTAGCCCCAGGCGTAGCCGCAGGAGGAAACCGCATCCAGCCGCTCCTCTGTCGTGACGTCTGTGAGCATGGAATCATAGAAAATCAGGCTGGCGTTGAAGCCGACCTTAGCAATGACGAATACAGCCAGAAAGGCAATCCAGGAGGTGGGCACGGACAGCGCGGCGCAGCCGATCACACCGACCATCATGCAGGCGGTAAACAGCGGCTTTTTGTAATTCTGCGTATCCGCGATGCTGCCGAGCACCGGACCGATCAGCGCACAGATGACCGTCGCCACGGAGGCGGCGTAGCCCCAGTAAGCCAGATAGTCCACTTCGCTGAGTCCGGCCGTACTGGCCAGATGGTTAAAATAAATCGGAAGTATGGTGGCTACCAGTAATACAAAGGCCGAGTTGCCTACATCGTAAAGAATCCAGTAGATCTCAAGTCTGGTTAGTTTGTTTTTCTTATTATCTGATTTCATAACTCATGTTCCCTTCTTATTCGAAATTCCGGTGGAACCGTTCGGGCAGTTTTTTCCCGGTGCGCAGGCAGTCGTCAAACTGCTCCTGCAGGGTCAGGGCAAGTGGGACTGCACCTGCGTAAAGGCCGCGAAGCCTGGCATTGCTCTCCTTACAGAGCGGATTGTCCTTCCGCTGGTTCATCAGACCGTTCATTTCATGGTATTGGCCGATCAGCTTCATAATGGAATTGATCGCACCCTGTTTGAGCGGATTTGGTGCCCGGAACAGTCCTTTCACGAACCGCATGCCGCGCAGGGAATCAATCGTCTTTTTTTGATCCATCGACGGGAAAAAGGGCTCGATGGCGGCCGCGGTATCGGCATCGGTATGGACCAGATTCGCAGAGCGGAAACCGACCGGGTCGAGGTGATCCTCACGCAGCAGATATTTTTCAAATTCCGCCTCGATCTCAAGATGCGCAACGCCGCTGCGCTTGATCTGCTCCTCAATATAAGGGTGACATTCACTGTCCAGTGTGAAATGGCAGATGAAACCGAGCAGATAGGCATACTGGCTGCTGTCCCGTCCGTATTTGCGGACGACGGAAATCGCATGCCGGAAAAAGGGTGCGGCATCCTCCCTGTGCAGGCGGGTTCCGTAACGCTGTACACGGTTTTTCCCCCATGGGTGGTAAAAGAAAAAGATATCCGGTCCCTGCAGACCCTCCCGGTAAGCGGAATTGTAGCGGTTTGTAATCGAGGCAAGCTCCTCGTTCATCTGGTTGCGAACCTCCACGCCGAAACGGTCGTGGGCATAAACTGCGGGCATTCGATGTGTCCTCCTCATCCTCATGTATTTGCCGGTTCCGGCCTTTTTTGGTTCCGGCAGCGTTTTGAAAAAAAGAAAACATTTTTCTTATCATACCACAATCGAAAATAAATAACAGTAATTTTTTGGAAAAAAGAAAAAATTTGAGTTGATTTTACACACAATTTATTATATGATGATAGAGAAGTCAAAAGGTCTGGAAGAAGACATATTCGTTTTGAACCATTGCTTTTGACCGTGGAGGAGCTTACGAAAACATGAAACGCGGAGAAGACCGACAGTATCATGTAATGTAAGCAGCAGAAAAAGAAAAAGGAGGACAGGATTTATGAAGAAGTTAGCTGCGTTAGCGCTTGTGGCAGGAGTTTCTGCGATGGCGCTCGGTACCTGTAGTATGGCGGAAGAGTCAGTTGAGGTTTCCGTGATTGCCGCGCAGTATGGCCAGAACAAGGCAGACTGGTGGGCGAGCTTTGTAGAGGATTTCAATGCGGACAACCCTGGGATTACCCTGACGGTAGAAGTGGTTTCCTGGAATGACATCTATACGGTAGTGAACACCCGTATCGCGAACGGGCAGGCACCGGATGTCCTGAACATTGACGTATTCGCGGATTATCAGGCGGACGATCTGCTGCTTCCGGCAGAGGACTATGTATCGGAAGAGACCTATGCGAAATTCTATGATTCATTCCTGGAGCAGTCCGAGATTGACGGCACGGTTTGGGCGGTTCCGGATCTGGCTTCCGCACGTGCCCTGTACTACAATGCAGACATTCTCGAGGCAGCGGGCGTAGAAGTACCGACGACCTGGGACGAGCTGCTTGAGGTATGTGAGGCTCTGAAGGCGTATGATGACAGCATTTATCCGTGGGGCATTGATATGACCACTGATGAAGGTCAGGCTGCATTCGCGTACTACACCTGGAACAACGGCGGCGGATTTGTAGACGAGGACGGCAACTGGGATCTGAACAGTGCGGAGAACGTAGAGGCGATTGAGTATGCAATCAACCTTGTAAACCTTGGCTACACGAACAGCGATCCGGCGAATGATACCCGTTATGACCTGCAGGATATGTTTGGCGCCGGACAGATCGCGATGGTGATCGCTCCGAACAGCCTGCCGACCTATATCGCGGATGGCGGTTATGAAGTGAATTATGGCGTTGCATCGATCCCGACCAATACCGGCGAGTCTGTATCCGCTGGCGTTATGGATCGTTTCATGACATTCGACAATGGCTATACTGATGAAGAACTGGCAGCGATCACTACGTTCTATGATTATTTCTTTGAGGATGAGCGCTACTCTGAGTGGGTGCTGATGGAAGGCTTCCTGCCGGCAACGGAAGCAGGCGGCGAGGCAGTCGCTGCGGCAGACGAGAGCATGGCAGCATGGGTAGACATCGTAGGCTCCAGCAAGTTCTATCCGACGGCTAAGACCGAGTGGGCAGATGTAAAGCAGGGCGTTATTGACGTTGAGCAGCAGGCGCTTCTCGGCGAAGATGTTCAGACGCTTCTCGATGATCTGCAGGCGGAGATTGCCGGCTGAGCCAGAATCTGACGAGGAAATCGGGCTGAGTTGAGGCAGGCATACAGCCTGCGTCAGGATCAATTTGGATGACAGAAACATGCGGGGGCAGGGCACTTGCGGTCCTGCTCCCGATTCGCATCTGCGTGACTTCATGACATGATCCGGCCGCACTTCACTTATTCTGGCTGGGCCTATGTGGCAATACATACAGGTGGTGGTGGAATGAATAAAAAAAAGAAGGTTTTCAATGCAATTGAGCCGTATCTCTGGCTTCTGCCAAGCATCGTTCTGATGGCAGTTTTTATTCTGTTTCCGATTTTTGTGGTATTCCGGATTTCTTTAAGCGATGTCAGCAGGGCTGGCATTATCAAGGGATTTGCCGGGCTGGACAATTTTAAAAAAGTACTGAGCGGTTCTACATTTAAGATTGTATTGAAAAATACACTTGTGTGGACGGTTTCGGTGGTCGGGCTCTCTACACTGATCGGTTTCATTCTCGCACTGGTGATGAACAACCAGTTTCGCGGGCGCAAAATCGCGCGCGCAATCGTCGTCTTTCCGTGGGCGACCTCTCTGATTATCCAGGCGGGTGTGTGGAAGTTCATCATCGACACGGATTACGGTGCGCTCAACACATTTTTAAAGCAGTTGGGCATTATCAAACAGTCGGTGAACTGGACGCCCGGCCCTGCCGCCTATTTCGCGTGGGAATGTGCGGTAGGTATCTTTGTTACGGTTCCTTTTGTCATGTTTTGTGTGCTTTCCGGTCTGCAGAGCATTGACGACGCCTACTATGAGGCGGCGCGGGTAGACGGAGCGACGTACTGGCAGCAGCTGTTCCAGATTACGGTCCCTCTGGTCCGTCCATCGCTGACCGTCAGCACGGTGCTGAACATTATTTATGTGTTCAATTCTTTCCCGATTGTCTGGACAATCACCAAAGGCGACCCGGCGAACCGCACGGATACGCTGGTCACCTATCTGTACAAGCTGGCGTTTTATAATGGAAAATCCGGGCAGGCCGCCGCGGTCTCTGTCATCGGGTTCCTGATTCTCTGCGCCTGCGCTTCGGTGTACATGGTGATATCTCTGAGAAAGGAGGGCAGCGATGAGTAAAAAGAAAGAAGAGCTGGTGATCAAAAAAGCAAAAACGCCAAAGCAGAAGGCCTTACGGGTCTGTCTGTATGTTTTTGTGATTGCAATCTCTCTGGTCATCCTTTATCCGTATCTCGTGATGTTTACCACTGCCCTGAAGAGCCGGGCCGAGATTTATTCCACAGAGGGAACGATTTTTCCGCAGGTGTGGCAGTGGAGCAACTTTATTGATATCTGGTCAAAAGCGCCGCTGCTCCGCTATTTTCTGAATTCCATCATTGTGGCGGGCGGCTCAACCTGCATCGCGATCCTCTGCGGAGTGCCGGCGGCCTATGCGCTCGCTCGTATGAAGTTCAAGGGTCAGAATATTTTTCTCGGAATCGTAATCGTATCACAGATGTTCTCACCGGTGGTTCTGCTGATCGGCATCTACCGCGTCATGTCCACGCTTGGGCTGACGGACAGCCTGCTGGGGCTGATCTTTATCAACGCTGCGTTTAATCAGGCGTTTGCCATCTGGCTTCTGCGCGGCACCTTCGTATCCATTTCTCCGGACATGGAGCAGGCTTCCCGCATCGATGGCTGCAATAAAATACAGGCGTTGATTAAGGTATTGCTCCCTATGGCCGCACCGGGTATCGTAACCACGCTGATTTTCATTTTTATCAATGCGTGGAATGAATAAACGATTGCCCTTACGCTGATTTCTACGGATACGAACAAGCCTCTGACGGTCGGAATCACGATTTTCAATGGCTACAATATGATTGAATGGCAGTACCTGTTTGCCGCTTCTCTGTTTGCGACAATTCCGGTAATCATTCTTTTCATGTGCATTGAGAAGCATCTGGTCAGCGGACTGGCGTCCGGCGGTGTCAAGGGCTGACAGCAGGTGCAGGTATTTTTGGACATCCGTTCTCATATAATAAAAAAGAGCCGCGCTATCGGATTGCTTCGCGATGGCGCGGCATGAATCCGGCACCTGTTCGGGCTGCAGGACAATTATGATATGGAAAGGAAACCGTTTCATGCAGATTGTATGTTGGCGGTTTGTGAAGAGGGATCGGGAGGAAAAAATGTTCAGACAGAAGGACACAGACAGAGCGATATAGATAAAATGAGTAATTGTTATAAATTAAGAAAATTATAATATAAAAACGATTGATATATTATATCTTCTGCGATATACTGAACGAGTGATTGATGCTTTTATACGTTCCCTAACATGTTCCTGGTATGAAATACAGGTTCATGATGCCGGTTTACCCGGATGATGCATGGACAGGCTGCGATGGAAGGAGACTGCGGTATGAGTATTATGGATGCTATATTTGACGGAAAGGTTTATCCGGGAGAACAGGTGGTATCGACGGATCCGGAATATGCGCAGACCAATCGGGAGATCGATGCCCTGATGAAAAAGCTTGAAGAGAAGCTGGACAGGGATGAGTATGATATGGTAGAAGAGGTATGCGACCTGCTGGCTATTTCTCAGGATATACAGAACAAAGAGGTGTTTCGGTACGGTCTGTCTCTGGGGCTGCGGCTCATGCGGGAGGCCAGCGATTTCCCGTTTCCGGAGGAAGGGTCCTCCTCGGAACGATCCTAAACGAAAAAGGAAGACGAAATCCCGCCTTCCTTTTTTTTATGCGCAGGGCCGGTCAAGGTGTATTGCGGCTAAAGCCGGACGCGTCTCCGCTGCCGCTCCGGTCGTTGCTAAGCGCGTGCCACTGGCACGCAGCAACCGCGCGGGCGAGTAGGAGTTCGGCCAGCCGTCTCCTACTCGATCGCAGAGCTTCAGTCCTCCTGCTCCGCGAGTGTTTTTATCATGACATTGATGAGCGCCTGCTTTTCGGGCGGCAGGTTTTCCCACATCGCAACGTAATTCGCATGTTCATCCTGGATGTTGTTCTTGAGCTGATCCTGCAGCAGATAATTTGGAGAAGCACCCAGTACGTTACAGATACGAATGAGTATATCGATACTTGGCAGCTTGGGCGAGCGGATGGATTCAATCTGCCGAATATAACCGCCGGTCGTGCCCGCCTGCAGCGCCAGTCCTTCACACGTAAACCCTCGTTTTCTTCTCACTTCCCTGATCCGCACGCCAATCAGCTGGCGTTCCGGGATTTCCCTTTCTGAGATTGTATGGCTCATGATCGATCTCCTTTTTCTGTCCCGCTATTGTTTTGATGCGGAGCGTAAAGCGGAGAGGAACTATATCCTTTCCGCAATTAATTTGTTCGTAACTGTTCCATATCTTCACAGTTACATTTGTTCACATTTAGCATACATTAGGATTGCGCGAATGGATATATTCTGGTAGACTACAGAGTGTACACCTGTAGCGTACAAAACAGATGTGAGCCAGCATGGACATCGTTTGTTCAACAAACTATCACAGATATTTAAGGAATTTTGCCAGGCAGGATGATAGAATGAATACCGGTTCCTTCAAGGCTCAATCCGGACATCGCAGAGAGGAGAACAGTTATGAGAATCGAAAAGAATTTTTATTCAGAAGAAGCGGAACAATGGGAGAGGGCTGAGCGGGCGGCCGGAGCACTGGAGTCCAGGCGTTCCGAAGAAGAGCGTGAAGAACAGAACCGCCAGCGGACGTTTGAGGCGGACGAGCTGCTCTCGCAGAGGGAGATGAAAGCAAAGGAAACCTATCAGGTAATACCGCAGGAAAAGCTGGACCGTTTTGGGGAGCTGACCAAAAGGGCACTTACACTTGCCGAAATGGCCCCGATGGATATCATTGTTGATACGGAGCATTTTTTTGGACGAATTTGGATGTCCGCGGACTGCTTTATGATTCAGCCATCTTCCCCGGCCTCCATGCGCACAGATTTTGCAGCGTTAATTGAGGAAGCTGAGAGTGTTACCATTACGCCCGGCAAGGATGGCCGGATAGAGATGACACTTTTGTATCCGTTTTGCTCGGAGGTCTCCCGCAAGGGTTAAGGACCCTGATTTTTTTGGACAAATGGTAGTCAGCTGGCTACCTATAATAGCCAATTCGCAGTCTAATCATTCCTCTTTTTTCCGTTTAAAATGAGCGAAAATACGGAAGAAAAGAGGTGCCCACATGGGAACTGCAGGAAAGAAAAAGAAGGGAAAATTTTCGGATCCGCTTACGGATTACATAAGTGAGAGAATCCAGGATCTTCTTATGAGAAAGGATCTGTCAAAGTATCGCCTGGCGCAGCGCTCCGGTTTGTCTCTGATCTGCATAACCAGATACATAGATGGAACCAGAACGCCGACGCTAGCGTCGCTGCAAAAGCTGTGTGACGGATTTGAAATTTCGCTTTCTCAGTTTTTCGAAGGAGTGGGGTACCATAAGGACCCGAAGCTGTCAGAGAAACAGAATCATCTGCTTGCAATGTGGGAAGAAATGGACGAGAAAGAGCGGGAAAGCATGCTTTCCTACGGGGAATTTTTGCTTCACGAAGACGCAGGGCCGGAAAGCAGGTAGCGTTTGCACTGCTATGTCACAGACGTGACAGGTCCCCGGCCTTTGACATCCTCTGTGAATCTATTGGTTTTTGCAGAGTTCTTCTTTCGCGGCATCTACACTCCGTTCCGGTCGGCGCTAAGCGAACGACCACCGGACGTTCAGCGCCGCCAAATATCCGTGCAAGCACGGCTACTTGGCTCGTTGCTTCGCGGGAATAAAAAGGTTTGATTATTGATAAAAACTATTGTAATATGAATACCGTGATTGTAACGATTCCGGAACGGTCATTTTGACGGAACTGATGTAGGGAGGACGCAATGAGAAAACACAGAGGATGTATGATTAAAAAACTGAGATGGTTGCTGGTATGCGCGCTGCTGTTATTGCCTTCACTGGGCGCGGAGGCGGCTACCACGCGCGAGAGTTATATTTTGCCTTATTCCAGGGGCTCCTACAAGGTCGGCTATGACACGCTGGGCCTGAACACTTCAAAAATTAAATCCATATCCTGGAAGGTGAGCGACAAATCAGTCGCTGTCGTAAACCCCAGAAAGGGGAACATCGGCGCGGCTGTTGTATTCATGGGCAGCGGCACGGTGAAAGTGACCCGGACGATTCGGATGAAAAGCGGGAAAAAGCTGAAAAGCGTCTTTACTCTCCGCATTTATAAGAAGAACAGCTGGATTCAGGATGGTGAATTCCTGTACTACTATCTGAAGGAAGGCGGCTATGCGGTCGATGAGTGGGTTGGCAAGCGCTATGTAAATACCCTGGGACACTGGGACAGTCATTTCAAAAAGAACGATGCGGGTATCCGCTATCGGAAGGACGACGGCACTTATGCGGTAAATGAGTGGATTGCCGCCGAGGATGGGAACCAATACTATTTTGATTCCAGTACCTATATGGTCACGGATACCTGGATAGATGGCTGTTACCTTCAGGAGGATGGAAAGAAAAAAGAGGGACTCGTAAACACATCGGAGGGCATCCGGCTGCGTGTGACAGCTTCAGAAAATACGGATACCGGATCCGATGACGGGTCGGGCTCAGATACCGCCGCGAAGGAAGCTGGCGTGTCGGAGACAGAGGCCAATGGAGAAAGCAGCGGCTCGCAGGCGGCAGATGGGGAAGAAAGCAGCGGAAGTACCGGGACGGTCACGGTTTCCTATCTCACAGACAGCTGGTCCACGTTAAACGGGAGAACGGTTTATTTTGACAGCGACGGGCTGTGTGTGAAGAAACAATGGAAGGAAATCGGCGGCAGCTATTATTATTTCAATTCGTCGGGCTATCTGGTGACCAGCAAATGGGTGGACGGCTATTATGTTACGGAAACCGGAGCGCGCGCGTACAGTCAGCGGGTCGGCAACTATTATGTGGGTGCGAACGGGAAAAAAGTCACTTCAAGATGGATTAAGGGCTATTATGTAAACAGCAAGGGGAAAATCCAGAAAAATAAATGGATCAACGGCACCTATGTAGGATTGAACGGAAAGAAGATTTCGAATTTCAAGTATACGACCGGGAGCACCGCTGTGAATGGAAAATGCCTGATTGGAACTTCCTCTCAGCTGAAAAAGCTGGTATCGGCGGCGAAAACCAAAATCGGGAATGCTTATCTCTGGGGCGGGACCGGTCCGGTTCGCTATGACTGCTCCGGTTTTGTCGGTTACTGTTATCAGACCATCGGAATCTCACTTCCGAGGACGACCTGGTATATGTACAATTCCGGTGTGGACATTGACCCGGATGATATGAGTGAATGGCAGGTGGGCGATCTGCTGATCCGCCGCGGCACTGCGGACGGCTCCGTCACCGGACATGTGATGATGTACATCGGAAACGGGCAGGTGATTCAGAGCACCAGCGACGGCGGCATACAGATCAGCTATGCCGAGGACTGTGTCTTCACCAGAGTGAAACGGATTCTGTATGTGAAATAATTACAGATATTAGAACAGAGGGCTGCCGGTCCGCGCTCCACCTTGTTTTGGACAGCTGCAAATAATTCATCCGGTCAGAACCGTGATATTTGCGGATTCCTCCGAATAGACTGTAAAAAATGGTCTTCGGGGGAATTTCCTTGAAAGATTACATAGAAGAACGTGTACGGAAAACAGCGGCATTTATCGTGGAGAACAACGCTACTGTGCGGGAGGCGGCGAAGCGCTATGGTGTGAGCAAAAGCACCGTTCATATGGACATGGTTGCGAGACTTGAGGAGATTGACGCCGGTCTGGCTCGTGATGTGCGCAGGGTGCTCGATGTGAACAAGCAGGAGCGGCACATCCGCGGCGGGTTGGCGACGCGGGAAAAATACCTGCATAAGAAGGAACGATAAGAAGGGCAAAGCACTTGATTTTTGGTGGAATTAAGATATAATGCACGTAGACTAGCGGATATGAGGGAGATACAAAAGATGGGAATTGTGGTAATTGGCGCGGTTTTTGTGGATATCAAGGGATTCCCGGAGGATACTTATATTCCAAATGGACGAAACGCGGGTGTGATTGAGTATATTCACGGCGGTGTGAGAAGGAATGTGGCGGAGAATATCGCGAATCTGGAGCTGCGCCCGACCTTTGTGAGTCTGGTGGATGAAAGCGCGATGGGAGCGGAGGTCGTGCACAAGCTTCGGAATCATAAGGTAAATCTGGATTATATTCAAACCGTTCCGGACGGGATGGGGACGTGGCTTGCGGTATTTGACAGCACGGGGGATGTTGCTGGTTCGATTTCCAGACGGCCGGATCTGATGCCGATTCTGGATATCCTGAATGACCATGGGGATGAGATTTTTCGGGATGCGGATTCCATCGTCGTTGAGATCGATATGGATAAGGAAATTATCAAGCGTGTGTTTGAACTGGCTGAAACATACGGCAAGCGCGTATACGCGGTGGTGTCAAACATGAGCATTGCGCTGAAGCGGCGCGATTTCATCAAGCGTCTGGACTGCTTTGTCTGCAACCAGCAGGAAGCGGGGCTTCTGTTTGCGACGGATTATGCGGATGCAGAACCGGAGGAGATGGTGGAGCTGCTGGCGGAACAGCTTGTAAATGCTCAGTTTCAGGCGATGGTGGTTACCATGGGAAGCAAGGGAAGCGTCTATGCGGATCAGCAGGGGCGGAAGGGCTTTTGTCCGGCCATGAGCGTACAGGTGAAGGACACCACCGGCGCCGGCGACGCCTTTTGCTCGGGACTGGTGGTCGGCCTGACGTATGGGAAAACGCTGCAGGAAGCATGCGAGATCGGTACCAGACTTTCCGCCGCAGTGATTGTATCAAACGAGAATGTCTGCCCAAGATTTTTGCCCCGGGAGCTCGGGATTGAGGTGGATGTCGAGGATGAGGCGGGGGATGATATCCATTCGGAAGAATGATTCCGGACATAATTGCAAGTAGATGCCGCGGAGAAAGAAAACCGGCTTATTTGCAGTTTCGTGGATTTACCTGTATACGGTAGATTCGAATGAAAGGATAAAAGGTGAGATAAGATGCAAAGTACAGTGACAAGAGAGGAAGCGTTTGCACTTCTGAAAAAATATAATAAGGAACCATTTCACATTCAGCACGCGCTGACGGTGGAGGGGACGATGCGCTGGTATGCCCGCGAGCTTGGCTACGCAGACGAGGAGGAGTACTGGGGGATTGTTGGCCTGCTGCATGATATTGATTTTGAATTGTATCCTGAGCAGCACTGCCAGAAGGCACCGGAGCTTCTGCGGGAGGGACAGGTCGGCGAGGATATGATTTATTCTATTTGCAGCCATGGCTATGGAATCTGCTGTGACCTGGAGCCGAAGCATGAGATGGAAAAGGTTCTCTTCGCCGCGGATGAGCTGACCGGATTGATTGGAGCGGCAGCGAAGATGCGTCCGTCCAAAAGCGTGATGGATATGGAGGTGTCCAGCCTGAAAAAGAAATTCAAGGACAAACGGTTCGCGGCCGGCTGCTCGCGCGACGTTATCCGCGCAGGAGCCGAGCGGCTCGGCTGGACGCTGGAGGAGCTGATGGAGCGGACGATTCAGGCGATGCGCACCTGTGAGGCGGAGATTAACGAATACATGAGCAGCTATTGCGCGTAAGGAGAAAAGGCTGAAAAAATAGTTTGCGATATGGCAGGTAAAATGATTTTGAAAAAGAACATGCAAGTTTTTCATATAAAAAGGATATGCAGCTGCCTGGCTGTGATCGCTGCAGCAACGTATCTGACTTCCGCCAGCATGTTTGCCGCAGCAGCGACGGACGAATCAGAGGGGATACAGACGATTGCTCTCGGCGAAGATCTGACAGAGCAAGGCGAAGAATCGGATACGGAACTGAACGCAAAGAATGCTTCAGATTCTGAAACAGATATGGAAACGAATTCTGCTCTGGAAACGGATATGGAAAATACGTCAAATCCTGACACGGAATCTGAGACGGAGAAGGAGGCCTGCGTGGTTGTGATCGACCCGGGGCATCAGGGAAGCTGGGTCGATGTCAGTGGTACAGAGCCGATCGGCCCTGGCTCAACAGAGATGAAAGCGAAGTCCACGGTCGGCACCGAGGGCAGATACAGCGGTGTGGCGGAGTATGAACTGAATCTGGAGATTTCGCTTCTCCTCCGTACAGAACTGGAGGAACGGGGGTATGAGGTCATTCTCACGCGTGAGGATAACGATACCGCAATCAGCAATGTGGAACGCGCAACCCTGGCATACGAGCAGGGCGGGGATATATTTGTACGCATCCATGCGAACGGATCGGAAAATGCGAGCGCAGACGGAGCGCTCGGCATGGTACCATCTCCGGATAACCCTTACGTAGGTG
The DNA here is from genome assembly GCA_021199475.1 of Lachnospiraceae bacterium. Lineage (GTDB taxonomy): Bacteria > Bacillota > Clostridia > Lachnospirales > Lachnospiraceae > Choladousia. Next base: position 1,905 of record JAJQHZ010000080.1, on the reverse strand, counting down.
AGCTCTCGGAAGATTCGTATCTGCTGGCGGACTGCATCCTCAGCGCCTATTGCGAAAAGGCGGAATTCGATTCCCGCGGCGTTCAGTACTATGATAATATGACTGGGATCAACTGGAGCCAGATACCGGTGATGATACTGGAAATGGGATTCATGACAAACGAATCCGACGACCTTCGCATGACGGACGAGACCGTGCAGCCGCTGATGGCGGAAGGAATTGCGGACGGTATTGATGAATACTTTGCACAGAAAGAGCCGATGTAAAATAGCGTTTGCTTCCCTGTAGTTAGAACCTTATCAAAAATGTAAATGTGAAAGAAGTCCCCTTTTGTGCGGGGCTTCTTTTGCTTTTTATGCGAAGAGCCAGGCAAGGCATATCCCATGCGAAGCGTGGGATGTCCGCGCCCCACAATCGGAGATTGGGGGCATAACCCGGCGAGGGCTAAACGGATGTCCACTGGACATCCAGCGCCGCGCGGGCGAGCAGGAGCCGACAGGCCGCCTCCTACTCGATTTGGAAAATTGACAGATTCGCTGTTTATGCTTCTGCATGGCGGCGGATATGAAGAGAGAATCCTTCCTGCATGATTGCATGAGAGCAGGTAGAAAATAAAGCGCAATTTGGCTCTTGACAAATCACTGAATATACTTCATAATATCACTTAATTAGACACATAGACAATTGCAGATTTGTAATTCAATAATTAAACAATTCATAATTCAAAAGATAAAATAATAATCCATATAAGCACATACAAAAACAGATAAACAGGTCTGGTGAAACTGATATTGAGACCAGAAGACGGAGAAAGAGTGTCTGGAAACGGATGTACTGGCCAGAGGAGTATGATTGGAGTGGAAAACGCAGGGAGGATAGATGGTGTCAGGGAAAAAGAGAACCAATATGGAAATGAAGCAAAGAAAGAGGATACAGCGGAAGAAACAGAAGGCTCGCAAATGCCTTGCATGGCTTCTGATGGTCGGTACCCTCACCTGTTTATTAGGAGGCGGTTTGCTGCTGCTGCCGGAGCAGGTTCGTTATGCAGAGGCTTCTGAAGATGAGCCGGAAAATAATATGGAAAATGATGTAGAAGATGCTGTAGAAAATGATGCGGAAAATACTATGGAGACGGAGTTTTTTTCTGCCTGGAGTCCTGACGCGATTGAGCGGGACGTGGATTTCGAATTGACCGGAGAGCGTGACGCCTGGTATCAGGATGGGAGCGGACTGCTTTGGATCCGGACGGGTACTGCGCTGTATGCGAAGCCAAAAGCAGGGAGCGGATACGATGCAGGAGCGGTTTTGGAGAACATACAGACGGATGGGACGTTTACGTTCCATCTGCGCGAGGAAGGAGATGACGGGTCTATACTCAGGGAATCCGCAGCGGCTTCCGTCGATTACCGGGTGGATGGAGATGCTCCGGGAGCAAGGTTTCTGATATCCGGAAGCTGTCAGGACGGAATCTATTACAACACGGATTCCTGTACCGTTTTGCTCTACATGGAGCCGGACGGGGAGAGCGGGCTGAAACGTGCCCTTTGTAAAATTGCATCCTGCGATTCGAGCGGGTGTGTGGCGGACGGAACGGAAGCCTCCGCATGGACCGAATGCAGTTCAGGTTCAATACTGGAAATTACAGAGAAAGGGATGTTTCGAATTTATGTCAAGACAGAAGATATGGTTGGAAACGTGAACTTTTCCGGAAGCGATGTCTTTTGTATTGATTGATGGTTTGAGGGTTTCGAGTGATTTTACATCGCTATTCCGTATATTACCGTAGCGGAATATCCAATTGTTAGCGGAATATTGCCTGCTGCAGGAGCCTGCTGACGAGAAAGCCTGAAGTTACAGGTCACACCCGAGCCAAGCCCCACCAAGGAGAATTTAAGTACTAAATTG
>JAJQHZ010000093.1 GCA_021199475.1 Lachnospiraceae bacterium | reverse complement strand
TACGAAAAGTCAAAATTTCAGTCTTTCTTCATCCCCCACCCCGTGAATAGTAACTGGAGCTTTACAAAATATTCCAAAACAACAATGGAAAACCGCCGAACGGCTTACGTCTGTGTTCCTGATTTATACAGCAATCCGGCTCACTTACACATCTCGCCCGCAATCTGCGCCGCCAGCTTCGCATTGTTATACACGAGCTGAATATTTGCGTCCAGGCTGTCGCCGCCGGTGATGTCCTTCACCTTCGCGAGCAGGAACGGCGTCGTCTCCTTGCCCTTGATGCCTTTCTCCTTCGACTCCGCAATCGCCTCGTCGATGCATTTATTGATGTACGCACAGTCCATGGAGTATTCCTCCGGGATCGGGTTGGTCACCAGCATGCCGCCCTTCAGGCCAAGCTCCAGCTTCGTTGACCATGCCGCCGCGATTTCCGCCGGCGTATCCAGCCGGTAATCGACCTTAAATCCGCTCTGTCTGGTATAAAAAGCCGGAAGCTCTTCGGTCTGATAGCCAATCACCGGAACGCCTCTGGTCTCCAGATATTCCAGCGTCAGTCCCAGGTCCAGGATCGCCTTGGCGCCCGCGCAGACCACAATCACCGGCGTCATGCCAAGCTCGTCCAGATCTGCGGAAATATCCATGGTCGTCTCCGCTCCCCTGTGCACACCGCCGATGCCGCCGGTCGCAAACACCTTTATTCCCGCCATCGCGGCAATCAGCATTGTCGTCGCCACGGTCGCGGCGCCGTCCTCTTTTTTCGCCACAAGCACCGGTACGTCGCGGCGGCTGGCCTTAATCACATCCAGTCCTTTTTTTCCGAGATAATCAATCTCTTCCGCGCTGATACCAGCCTTCAGCCGGCCGCCCAGAATCGCGATCGTAGCCGGGATGGCGCCATTGTCGCGCACAATCTTCTCCACCGCCAGCGCTGTCTCCACATTCTGCGGGTACGGCATGCCATGCGAAATAATCGTCGACTCCAGAGCCACGACCGGTTTCCCGGCTGCCAGCGCCTCCTGCACCTCCGGTGCCACATCCAGATACTTGTTAAGCTGTTCCATTTTGCATTCCTCCTGTTTATTTCTATTTTATCTTAGTTCGCATAAACAATTACTATGTTTATTGCGCACTGTCAATTTCCCTCTAACTCCTGCATTATGGGAATCATTTGCCTGATGATACGAACTTACAAAAGTCAACAATCCGCACTCAGGCTTCCTGCTCCTGTATACATATCCCAGAGCGCTTGTGTACCGCAGCCATCGACAGCTCCTCATTAATGGTCTGCGCGCCCTCCGCGCAGATCGCGCCGGCAGCCAGGGCCAGCCGCGCCGACTCCTCTATGGAAAACCCGGCCTTAAAGGCATACGCAAGCCCCGCCATAAAGCAGTCTCCCCCGCCGGTCGTGCTTTTTACCTGCGTCTCGATCCCCGGCAAAAGCAGCATCTGTTCCTGATCCGCCGCAAGGACCCCGTTCGCTCCCAGTGTAATAAACACCCGCCGGACACCTGACTGAAGCAGCACCGCAGCCGCTTTTTTCAGGGAGGCTTCATCACAGATCGGTATCCCCGTCATCAGTTCCGCCTCCAGACGATTCGGCTTCAGCGTGTGAATCCGATTCAGGACCGGCTCCAGCCTGTGCATTTTCGCGGTCGACACCGGATCGGCGAACATCGGAATGGTCACATGCTCCGCCAGAAAACGAATGGATTCCGACGGCAGATTCGTATCCAGCACACAGAGGCAGGATTGATTGATCGCATCCAGACGCTCTGCCAGAAACTGCGGCGTGATGTGCTCATAGATACTCATATCCGAGACCGCCAGCTGCATTTCACCTTTCTCATCTGTAATAAATACATAACAGGACGTGGATGCTCCTGCCAACGTCCGGGAACCGCCGAGATCAATCCCGAGCCGGTCAAGGCTTTCCTGAACCCGTGCTCCATTGTGATCGTTTCCAAATACGGTAATCAGCGACACCGGCTGACCTAGCAGGCGAAGGTTATGCGCAATATTGCGCCCCACACCGCCCATCGATATCGAAACCCTGCCGGGATTCGAATCCTCCCGCACGATCGGAGCGTCTGGCTTCGCGCAAATGTCAACATTCACTGCTCCAACGACCACGATTTGTTCCTTCTTTTTCAAACTGTGAAGCTCCAAGACTTCCTCCTTCCTGATTGGTGCAATGCCTTTTCCGGTACTTTACCTCCTGCGCTGCATATCGTCCGTCTGCGGACTGCATTGAAACTTTTATGACCTGCCGTTCACGCGTAAGCAAAACAGGCTGAGTTAGTAGTTTCGCGGCCGTTCGTAAAGTGCCGTGTCATAAGGACATCCACCGCTTGGCTTACATCAGTTTACCACAAAGACTTCTCCCCTTCAAGTGCGGAGTTGCCCGTTTTTTCTTTGCAAATTGGCAGTTGATTTTTGGGTGACATCCCGTTATAATGTGACCTGTCAGAAGAAAAGTGCGCTTGCGGGCGAATCAGCCCGGACGCAATCAGGCAGAAAGGTGTGAGTCAAATGAAAATCGGACTGGTACTGGAGGGCGGCGCCATGCGCGGCATGTACACCGCCGGAATACTGGATATTATGATGAACGAGCAAATTGCGGTAGACGGAATGATCGGCGTATCCGCCGGTGCACTGTTCGGAGTCAACTACCTCTCCGGTCAGAACGGGCGCGTCATCCGTTATAATAAACGGTTCAATCAGGACCGGAATTATATGGGAATCCTCCCTCTTCTTCGGGAGGGAAATATTATCAGTACGGAATATGCTTACCATGCGGTACCGTATGAGCTGGATATCTTTGACGACGCTGCATACCGGAAGACTGCTGAAAAGGTTCCGTTCTATGCAGTCGTCACAGATGTGGACACCGGAAAGCCAAAGTATGTGCGGATTCGAAGCGTATATAAGCAAATGGATGTGCTGCGAGCCTCTGCCTCCATGCCGTTTGTCTCTAAGCCGGTAAAAATTGGCGAGGGAAGGTCTCTGGACGGCGGCATCTCAGACAGCATCCCGTTTTCCTGGATGCTCGGAAATAGCTACGACCGCCTCATTGTTGTGCTCACCCGCGATCTCTCCTACCGCAAGGAGCCCATGTCGCCTGCGCTGATCCGGACCTTTTATCACCGACATCCGGCACTGCAGCAGCAGCTCGTGAGAAGACACACCGTCTATAATGAGGCTGTCGAGGCTCTGAAAACTCTGGAAGATAGCGGTCAGGTGTTTGTCATCCGCCCTTCATCACCGATTGAGATCGGGCGCATCGAGAGTGACCCATCCAAGCTGCAGCAGGTATATGAGCTCGGCTTAAGCGACGGCGAAGCACAAATGAGCGCGCTGCGGGAGTATCTGTACTAAGGAAGGGCCAACAAAGGCAGCTAAGACATCGCTCTCAGCTCCTTCGCCATTGCGTCCGCGCCGTCCGTTTCGCCAAGATAGCCGTACTGATTGGAAAAAAGAATCGCCTCCGTCTTTAATGCCCCTCTGCAGTGTTTTTGCAGATGGAATTTCACCTGGTTCGCCACCTCAGCCATCGTCGGCTCAAGCCATCCGGCATCCTTCAGGATGCCGACCGCTTCTTCCGTCGTATTGGTATCGAGCAGCTTCCGCACGATTTCGAAGGGTGCGCCTGCCCGTGCGGCCTGCGCCGCCATCAGCTCTGCACGGCAGTCCGCATGCGCCGAATGAGTATTCATGATGCCGCCGGAGACCTTAATGAATTTTCCGATGTGCGCGACAAAAAGAATCCCTTTTACTCCCAGTTCTTCCGCGATATCCAGTGTCTCCCCGACATAATTGCTGCATTTCATAGAGTCATCCGCATTGAGACACCGGAGGCTCTCCGCGCCGCCAGCATCTGAATCCGGCGCTCCTCTCCGGATAAAATCCGCACCATAGTTTCCCGGTGTGATCAGAATATACTGCTCTCCCTGCGCAACCTTCTGCTTCATCTCCACACGAATGCTCGCAATCAGAGCGTCCTCGCTCATCGGTACGACGATTCCGCTTGTCCCCAGAATAGAGATTCCACCCTGAATTCCCAGATGCGGATTAAATGTCCGCTTCGCAATTTCGACTCCCTCCGGAACTGAAATCGTGATTTTTATACTTCCCGAATATTCACATTCCTCGCAGACAGAGGCCACCTCGCGTGTAATCATCTCCCGCGGCACCCGGTTGATAGCCGCGGCTCCGACCGGCTGCTCCAGTCCCGGCTTCGTCACCCGTCCGACGCCGATACCTCCTTCAATATAAATGCGCGGTCCTTTTCGGTTTGCTGTCATAATTCCAGAGGTACTGTCAATAACCGGTACCGGAACATCGTTCACGGAAGATATCTCCTCTTCCATATCAGAAAAAGACTTTCTATCAGGCACTCTTGAGAAAACAAAATCCAATGCCTGGGCAGCCTCCCCGGAATATACAGGTCCTTCTGCAAACTCCGCACGCGCAAACACCAGCACACCATCGGTCGCATCCGGATCATCCCCCGCATATTTGCGCACCGCGCAGCTGGCGGAATTCGCAGAGATTTTCTGCTCCTCTACCGGAAGATGCAGACGGATCCCTTTGGGCGTCATCAGATCTGTCCGGTAACAGCTTCGCCCGGTCAGCAGCATCCAGACCGCTGCCTTTGCCGCAGCTGCCGCACAGGAGCCGGTCGTATAGCCGCAGCGCAGCTTTTTATTCTTTTTCATGACAAACTGCTCCTCAATCCCAGTCAGGGCCGGAGCGGACGGCAGGGGACGGATATTCATAATGTAAAAAGGATTTTTCTTCCCTTCAGAATCGGACAGCTTTTTCAGACAGGCCATGGATTCTTCCGTCCTGTCTCCTGTCTGCGCAGAAAACAAATCACCGGAAAAGCCCTCCGCGTTTTTTACCTGCCACTCAAAATAATCCCGATGAGGGGCGGCGAACCGGTCAAGAATCGCCATAATAGTCCCGCCATGCACGACAAATGCGGCACGCATTTCCTCATGCGCCCCTTCCTGTTTGTCCTGTTTGTCCTGTTTGTTCTGTTCTTCCTGTTTTCCCTCTGCCGAATTCGCGGGCGTCCGGTCCCAGTCCGGACTACCACCCATACATGCCAGACTTTCATCCTTTTTTAAAGGAAACGAAGAAAAGACCGTTTCCATGCAGCGCAAAAAAGCCCCGCAGCATCTCGCGGAAAACGTTTCCCGGCTCTCTCCGCCCGGGAACGCAAGCATGCCCCCACTGTCAATCCAGGACTGATAGCGCGGGTCACCATTCAGTTCCTCATAATTTTTATATTCAAATTCTCCGAATTCACACTCACGCAAATCCGGGACAAGCCGGATATCTGCATCCGGAAATAAAAGCTCCGCTGTCTGCACACACCGTCTGAGCGGACTTGCAAACACAATGTCCGGCTGCGCGTACTGTGCGCGATTCCTCTCCAGCTGCCGGATGGCCTCACCGGTCAGCGGTTCATCCGTCGAACCCACATAGCGATGTTCCAGATTTCCGGCCGTACAGCCGTGTCGAATTAAATCAATTTTCATACGATACTTCGCCTCCTGCGAGCTCCAACCTGAATACCTGTGAGTTTCCCCGGATTATGATGTCAGGGTCTGCGATCGAGCAAGCGGCCCCCTGCTCTCCGCGTTGGCTGCGCCTTGCGGCAGCCGGAAAAACTCCTTGCGCAGACCTGCGCATAAAAACTGCAGAAATAATTTCTGTTTGGTAAGTTGTTCCAAAGGGAATTATATCACTCTGTAAAACCCGGGTCAAAGGATATCTGCACATAGAAAAATCGGCCGGACGACCTTTCACCGTCTGACCGATTCTGTTTTGCATCTGTTTTGTATTTATTTTAAATTTCCCGCTATTTCTAACTTCTTTCGCCGACACTGCAGCAGCGGATTTTCAATGCCTGCGCGATCAGCTCTGCTGTGCCCTCCACCCCAAACCTGGAGCTGTCGATCATCAGGTCGCTGCAGTCACGCGGTGAGCGGACATCCGGACAGTATTTTCTCTGGTAATAAGTGCGCGCCATGTCGACTTCACGTATCATCCTGCGGGCTGTTTTCTCATCCATCATCAGAGTCTCGATACAGTTTCTGAGCCGCTCCTCATACGGCGCATAAATGTATACGCTCAGGTGATTCGGAAAATCCCTCAGGATATAGTCGCTGCAGCGCCCCACGATAATGCAGGAACTTTTTGCGGCCGCATCCAGAATAATGTTCCTCTCTGTCTCGAAAATTTCATCGTTGATATTGTAGGTCGTCAGGCTCATTTTGTAACTTTTCCGGAGGAAAAAGGAGCTCTTTGCCTTCTCCTCCTCGTCACTGATCAGTGAGACGGAATGCCCTGTACGCTTTGCCGCCGCCTCCACGATATCGCGGTCCCAGAATTCAATCCCCAGCTTTTCCGAGAGCCTCTGTGCGATGGTGCGCCCCAATGAGCCAAATTCACGCGAAATTGTTATAACATACTGTTCCATATGAACCTCCCGCAAATTAAAACGACTTCCTTATGCTACTCGGCTGCCACCATATCCGCTGGTTTTTTCGCACCTTCCTTCATGCGCTTCTGCATATGCCGCACCACACAGGAAAGGGTAAAATTAATGACAAAATAAATCAGGAACGCGAATCCAAACAGGACAAACACATCCGAAACATTAATCACCCCGGTCCCGTTATAGCGGTTAGCCGAACTCATAATCTGTTTGGTCCGGGCCATCAGTTCAATGACTGCCACGTTTGCCAGATACGAGGAGTCCTTGATGGTCGTGATAACCTGCGAGAGCAGGGTCGGAATGATGTTCCGGTAGGCCTGCGGCAGGATGATGTATACCATCACCTGCACGGTATTGAATCCCTGTGAATATCCCGCCTCAAACTGTCCCTGCGCCACCGAATTCAAGCCGCCGCGCACAATCTCCGCGATGACAGAGGATGTAAACAGGATCAGAGCCACCGCTCCCTTAAAGAGCAGCTTCACATCCGCCGCCGAATTCAGGCCAAACATTTTCCGGTTCAGAAATCCCGGGGTCGGGCAGAACACCAGGCAGATAAAAATCCACAGAAGCAATGGCGTGTTTCGAAACAGTTCAATGTAAAACGTGGCCAGATACCGGAAGATTTTGTTCTTCCCGGTATGGCAGTAGTTGCGCACCAGCGCAAGGACAGATCCGATCAGGAGACCGAATACGACCGCAATCACCGAAATGATCAGGGTGAAGAGCACTCCTTTCATCAGATATTGCAGGATTGCAGTGTTTTTCAACATGGAAAGGCTTGCATTCAATGTCTTCATGCGTTCTCCATCCCCTTTCCTGTACTGCCGCGCCCAGCCACAGCAACTCTCTGATCCCGCTGCTTCAGCCTGGTCTCCCAGGTGCTCGCCAGCTTGGAGAGCGGATAACAGATGATAAAGAATAATGCGCCGCTCACCAGATAGGCCGGTCCATACGCGCCGCCGGTCGTTGCACCGGTAACAAAGCTGTAGGTCAGCGAAATCAGATCCGTACCGCCGATGATATACAGGCAGGAGGTATTCTTAATCAGATTCACGACCTGATTTACCATGGGCGGAAGGATGATTTTAATGCTCTGTGGAAGAATGATATAATACATCTCCCCGAAATAGCTGAAGCCCTGCGACCTGGCGGCCTCGAACTGTCCCTTTGGAATGGACTCAATGCCTGCCCGGATGACCTCCGCCATATAAGCGCCGTGATAAATGCCCAATGAAACGATACCGGCAGGAATGATGCCGATGCTGTGCCCGGAAAAGGCGAGCAGATAGTACAGAAAACAAATCTGCAGCATCACCGGCGTATTCTGGATAAACTCCACATAAATACGCGCAATGATTTTGAGTATCCGGATATGCCCGGTCGCGAACAATCCCAACACAATGCCGATTATCATTGCCAGCAGAATTGCTAGCACCGCTGTCTGCACGGTAGTAGCCAGCCCGTGCAGAAACGTCCCCCGGTATGTCCAGACCTTTAGCCATGCAGCCTGTGAAAAAACACCTGACATTGATCCTTAGCCCCTTCCATTTTTACCACGCACTGTTCGTTCTAACGCCCGGATTTACTGCAGCTCATAGGTCTCAATAAATCCGTCAATCGTGCCGTCCTCAAGCCACTCCGTAATCAGTGTATCAACATAGGCCGAGAAGCCCGAATCCTTCGTCGTCGCTACGCCATACTCCTGCGGCGCAAATTCGGCGTCAATGTAAGAGCGGCCCTCGGTCTTGTAAATCGCCAGAATAGATTTATCAACGCAGAACGCATCAACCTCTCCTGCGCTCAGAGCCGTAGAGATGGTGGGATAATCGTCATACTGCTGGAAGGAAACGCCTTCGGTCCAGAGAGCCGGGTCAAAGGTCTCAGAATCATAGTCATCGCCGCTGATCAGCTCCGCATCAATCATAGCCTCTACAAGAGACCGCGCGGATGTCGAACCGGAGGAAACGCCAACGGTCTTGTCAACCAGACCTTCCAGCGTCGTAATTTCACTTGAATCCTCTACCAGCACCGTTACATAATCGGTATAGTACGGTGTTGAGAAATCCCAGCTTTCTTTTCTCTCATCCGTGATTGTGAATGTCGCGATGACACAGTCAATATCGCCGGAATCCAGCAGCTCCGTTCTGGTTGCCGCGGTTACCGTCGTGAACTCCGTCTCTACGCCAAGCTCTTCTGCGATCAGGTTCGCGATATCAATCTCCATGCCGGAATACTCGCCGGTCAGCGTATCCTCATAGCCAAAACCAACTACCGCGTTTTTCACGCCGACACGCAGAACGCCGCGGTCAATGATTTCCTGCACATCCTCTGTAATCACCAGTTCCGCAGCCGCCTCACTCTCCGCTTCTGTCTCTTCTTCCGCAAAAGCAACAGTGCCGCAAAGCGACAGCGCCATCGTCAGGGACAGTCCAAACGCGATCATTGTTCGTTTCTTCATAATAAATTCCTCCTGATTTCTAAAGTGATGGATGTTAATGGTTGCAAAATCTATTTTCAAGACTGCTCTTTCTGCCTGACATATCTGGCATGCACCTGCCTTCAAACCCGAAGCTGTCAAATGCCAAGCCTGCGTCAGTCTGAAATCGCTGTCTGAAAAATCAAACTCTATTATTTCCTGATAATTTTCCCGAGGAACTGCTTCAGCCGTTCATTCTCCGGATGCTCAAAGAAGTGCTCCGGCGTGCCCTCCTCAAGAATCTGGCCGTCTGCCATAAACACCACGCGGTCCGCGACCTCTCTCGCAAACCCCATCTCATGCGTCACAACGACCATTGTAATTTTCTCATGCGCCAGCTTGATCATGACATCAAGCACCTCCTGAATCGTCTCCGGATCCAGTGCCGAGGTCGGCTCATCAAACAAAATAATTTTTGTCTGTGCACAGAGTGCCCGCGCGATCGCGATTCTCTGCTGCTGTCCGCCGGAAAGTGTAGTCGGATAGACATGTGCCTTGTCCGTCAGTCCCACGACATCCAGATAATGGTACGCCAGCTGCTCCGCCTCCTCCCTGCTCTTATGATGAAGCTTCATCGGCGCCAGCGTCAGGTTTTTAAGCACCGACATATGTGGATACAGGTTGAACTGCTGAAACACCATCGACATCGAATCCCGCACAATCTTTGTCTTATTTCTCGTCGTCAGCTCCTGACCGTTGATGTAGACATGGCCGCTCGTCGGTGTCTCGAGGAAATTCATGCACCGGACCGTCGTCGATTTGCCTGAACCGGATGGACCGATGATGACCAGCTTTTCACCCTCGCTCACCTCCAGATTTACATCCTTCAGGACGTGCAGCTCGCCGAAATATTTATTGACATTTTCCAGTCTGATCATAAAAATTCCTCCCGTAATGCCTGATAGGCCGAAAAAAATACGAAAAAAGGCATCTGAAAAAATCAGACGCCTTTGCCTTACAGGTATATTAATCCAAAACCATTTTAATGTCAAGCAAAAATTTCCTTTACCCAGGGTTGTTTCACGAACATTTTCTGTTGCCATCCATCGCTTTGTGTAAATGAA
>JAJQHZ010000076.1 GCA_021199475.1 Lachnospiraceae bacterium | reverse complement strand
GCTACTTGTCGTGGCTTTTAGGCGCATCTCCTTTGGCCCGGGTGTGACCTGTAACTATTTTTTTCTTCTTTTTCAATTCTATGCCCCAGTTTTCTTGACTTTCCTTTTTCAAAGCATTATAATTCCTTTAAATGTGCGGGTTCCGCACTAAAATACGAGGAGGATTTAACCATGAAAAAACAGTTTTTAGCTACTATTCTTTCAGCAGCGATGGTTGCCAGCTTCTGCGGGATTAATGTGAGTGCCGAGGAGTCTGAGACCTACAATGTCGGCATTCTCCAGCTGGTGGAGCATGACGCTCTGGATGCGGCGACGCAGGGCTTCAAGGACGCTCTGACCGAAGCATTCGGCGATGCGGTGACCTTTGACGAGCAGAACGCGCAGGGTGATTCCGCTACATGCGCGACGGTAGCGAACCAGTTTGTGACCAATGAAGTTGACCTGATCCTGGCGAACGCGACGGCTTCTCTGCAGGCATGCGCGGCAGCGACGGATGAGATCCCGATCCTGGGTACTTCCATCACCGATTACGGCTCAGCACTGGACATTGACTTTACCGGTACGGTAGGCGGCAACATCTCCGGTACCTCTGACCTGGCTCCGCTGGATCAGCAGGCAGCGATGCTGAACGAGCTGTTCCCGGATGCTGAGAATGTAGGCATTCTGTACTGCTCCGCTGAGGCGAACTCTCAGTATCAGGCAGACACCATCTCCACCTATCTGGAAGACTACGGCTACACCGTTACTTATTATTCATTCTCTGATTCCAACGATATTCAGGCAGTCGCACAGACAGCTGCAGGCGAGAGCGATGTGATCTATGTTCCGACGGACAACACAGCAGCTTCCAATACTGAGCTGATCAACAATGTTTGCCTCGATGCAGGCGTTCCGATCATCGCAGGCGAGGAAGGTCTCTGCGAGGGCTGCGGCGTAGCGACTCTTTCAATCAGCTACTATGACATCGGATACATCTCTGGTGAGATGGCAGCTGAGATCCTGACCGGCGAATCCGACATCTCCGAGATGGCGATCGAGTACGCTCCGGAAGTAACGAAGGAGTACAACGCTGAGATCGCTGAGACGCTTGGCGTAGAGATCCCGGATGACTATGTAGCGATCGGTGCAGAGGCTGAGGCGGAGACCGAGGCAGTGACTGAGTAAACGATAGCGTACTGATCTTCGATTTCTGGCAGTCCGTATCGCCATTCCAATGTGCATCCTGCACAGGATTTCTGCAGTACAGTTCGCCAGAGAACTCAGTAAAGTCATGCGTATGAATGTTCGGCAGGGTGGCCGACGGCTATCGAAGGCTGCCCTGCCAATCGGACAGCGAGAAAGGATTTCCTCTCTCGCTGTTTTGCAGAGAAACGTTTTTCCTGAGATTTTGGGAGTGACGACAAAAATAACACCGATCAGAAAAGTCTGATTGACCTTCCTATTGTATGAAACAGCGCAAACGCAGATTCGGATTGGGATGGGTTTTGCGCGGAAAACCTGGAAAGGATCTCACAAATGAATATCTCGACTTTAATCAATGCACTGCCGGGAGCCTGTGCCCAGGGTCTGGTCTGGGGCATCATGGCAATCGGCGTATACATCACCTACCGCATTCTGGATATTGCGGATCTGACCGTAGATGGCACGATGGCCACCGGCGGCGCAGTGTGCATTATGATGCTGATGAGCGGCCACAACATCTGGGTGGCGATGCTCGCTGCGACCGGCGCTGGTATGCTGGCCGGGCTTGTGACCGGACTGCTGCACACATTCATGGGGATTCCGGCTATCCTGGCCGGCATTCTGACGCAGCTATCCCTGTATTCTGTCAATCTGAAGATCATGGGAAAATCCAATCAGGCCGTGAATGTCAGTAATTACAATCTTCTGGTGTCGCTTCGTTATATCAAAGGCGTGCCATTCTGGCAGAATACCATCTTAATCGTGATTATCATTACCGTCATTCTGATTGCCATCCTGTACTGGTTCTTTGGCACAGAATATGGTGCCTCGCTGCGTGCGACCGGATGCAACCCTGGCATGTCCCGCGCACAGGGCATCAATACAAATTTCAACAAGGTCATCGGACTGATGATTTCGAACGGGCTGGTCGCATTCTCGAGTGCCCTGCTGGCGCAGTACCAGGGTTTCGCGGACGTCAACATGGGGCGCGGCGCGATTGTTATCGGTCTGGCGGCAGTCATCATCGGTGAGGCAATCTTCGGAAAGATTTTCCGGAACTTTGCGCTCTCGCTGCTGGCGGTATCGTTCGGTGCGATTATTTACTACATCGTTCTCCAGGTCGTTATCTGGATGGGCATCGACACCGACCTGCTGAAGCTTCTCTCCGCATCTGTGGTGGCCGTCTTCCTGGCGGTTCCGTACTGGAAGGGAAAATATTTTACAAAGCCGGTTCGCAAGAGCGGTTCGGGAGGAACCGGCTCCGTGAACGGTTCCTCATCCGCACAGAAGGGAGGCAGCCGAAATGCTTGATATCCGGAATATTTCTAAGACCTTCAATCCCGGCACGATCAATGAAAAAACCGCGCTCGACAATGTTTCTCTGAATCTGGAGGACGGCGATTTTGTGACGGTGATCGGCGGCAACGGAGCCGGCAAGTCCACGCTGCTGAACGCGGTGGCCGGCACCTGGTTCGTTGATGAGGGTCAGATCATGATCGACGGCATCAACGTGACAAAGCTCCCGGAGCACAAACGGGCTGCTTATCTCGGGCGTGTGTTTCAGGATCCGATGACCGGCACTGCCGCTACGATGGAGATTCAGGAGAATCTCGCTCTGGCAGAGCGGCGCGGCAAAAAGCGGCTTCTCCGCCCCGGCATCACAAAGCAGGAGCGCGGCGAGTATAAAGAGCTGCTTTCCATGCTCGGACTCGGACTGGAATCTCGTATGACAGCGAAGGTCGGACTGCTCTCCGGCGGACAGCGCCAGGCGCTCACACTGCTGATGGCGACCCTCCAGAAGCCGAAGCTGCTGCTGCTTGACGAGCACACGGCGGCGCTAGACCCGAAGACCGCCGCAAAGGTTCTGGAAATCACGGAGCTGATCGTGAACCGTGACCACCTGACCACACTGATGATTACCCACAATATGAAGGACGCCATCTCCCACGGGAACCGTCTGATTATGATGAACGAGGGCAAAATCATCCTTGATATCCGCGGTGAAGAGAAAAAACACCTGACCGTCAAAGACCTGCTCGATAAGTTTGAACAGGTAAGCGGCGAGCAGTTCTCGAACGATTCGGCACTTCTGGGGTAATATAACTCCTTTCGCGGCCGTGTGCATAAAAAAACAGGTATCCCATAATCTGCTTCTGCAGAAGGAGTGCCTGTTTTTTAATTCTGTTTTTTTAATTCAGCTTTTTTAATTCTGTTTTTTAATTCAGCTTCTTTACTGAGTCCCCTTCCACAATAGTTCCCGGTACGACAATATGCTCTACCAGTGTGGTCCGCGGCTTCTCAATCAGATTCACCAGCCGGTCCGCAGCCAGCTTTCCGATCTCAGCCGTGTCCTGCCGGAGAGTCGTCACCTTTGGCACCATCACACGATTCAGCAAAATCCCGTCATAGCCGACAATGGAAATATCGTCCGGAATCCGAAGGTTCCGTTCCCAAATAGCGCGGAGACCGCCGACCGCAGCATAATCATCCGGATAAAAAATACAGGTGGGCGGTTCCGGCAGAGAAAGCAGCTCTGCCGTAATCCTTTTTGCAGAGCCGGTATCACGGAACTCGGAAGAACGGACATACTCCTCCGGGATCTCGATGCCGTGTCTGGCCGCTGAGCGGTAAAAGCTGCCAAGACGGCTTCTGGTCACAGAGGTACTCTCCCCATGGATGTAGGCCAGCTTCGTATGCCCCATCTCACAGACGTAGTCCACGAGGCTCGCCATACCGTTTACATTGTCCGACACGACCGCAATGCGGTTGTCAAACACATGGTCAATCGTCACGACAGGCACATTGCTCTTGATCAGGGACTGCACATCCGGATCGTAAAAATCTACGCAGGCAATCAGCACACCATCCACGCCGCGGAACTTGCAGTATTCGTAATAACTCATTTTCCGCTCACCAATTCGATTGTTGATAAAGGTGATGTCATATCCTCTGAGCTCTGCATGCCGCTTGAATCCTTCCAGAACCGCAGCAAAAAAGTCATGTGTCAGTCCGCTGCGCGCCTCATCGTGATACAGCACGCCGAGACTCCAGCTCCGATTGCTCTTCATTGCCCGGAGAGAGGCATTCGTCATATATCCCGCTTCCTCCGCCGTCTCACGGATTTTTCGCTTCGTCTCTTCCCCAATGTCGCTGTAATCATTCAGTGCCTTACTGACCGTCGCCACCGAAACCCCGCACAGCTTCGCCACGTCCCTCATTGAAACCATAATTGCACCCCGCTTACGCGTATAAAACCCCTGTTTTTACTTAAACGTTTTCGTTTTCTTTGACTCCCATTTTACACCGTTTTCTCAAAAATTCAAGAAAAATTTCGTTATTTCTTGTCGTTTTTTTCAAAAAGTTTCGTAAAACGTTTTCAACGGCCTGACGTACATTTCCAACCTGCCATCTGCGGCAGAAATTCTCTTTTGGCCCGGGCGTCAAATAGGCGAAAAATGTGAGAAAATCAGCGAAAATAATAGTTGCTTTTCCCTGAAAGATAGGATATACTAGCAATTGATTACAGTCAGTTCTGTATTTCGGAGTTTTACTTAAACGTTTTCCATGTTGGAAGACGCATCTGCTGACGAGTTTTAAATTATTCCCAAAAAGGAGACGAGAATTATGAAATTCGGTTATTTTGATGATGCGAACCGAGAGTACGTCATCACCACACCAAAGACTCCGCTGCCCTGGATCAATTACCTCGGCTGCAACGATTTCTTTTCCCTGGTGTCCAACACCTGCGGCGGCTACAGCTTTTACAAGGACGCAAAGCTGCTGCGCATCACCCGCTACCGTTACAACGATCTCCCCTATGATACAAATGGAAAATATTACTACATCAAAGACGGGAATGACGTGTGGAATCCGGGATGGAAGCCGACCCAGACAGATCTGGACTCCTATGAGTGCCGCCACGGCATCGGATACAGCCGTTTCTGTTCCTCGAAAAACGGGGTCAGCGCGGATCTGCTTGCTTTCGTTCCGATGGATGCATCCTGTGAGATCAATTCCCTCACTCTGAAAAATACGACCGACGAGACAAAGACACTGAAGGTTTTTTCCTATATTGAGTTCTGTCTCTGGAATGCGGTCGATGATATGACCAACTATCAGCGGAACCTGAGCACCGGTGAGGTGGAGGTTGTTAATTCGGTGATTTATCACAAGACCGAATACCGCGAGCGCCGCAATCACTATGCATACTCAGCTGTGAATGCCCCGGTCGCTTCATTTGATACCAGCCGTGACAGCTTCATCGGCGCATACCGCGATGCCTCCAATCCGGCTGCTGTTGGAAATGGTGTATGCGAGAATTCCATCGCAAGCGGATGGTACCCGATCGCTGCGCATCAGGTTGACGTGACCCTGGCTCCGGGCGAGGAAAAGAATCTCGTCTTCGTTCTCGGCTACGCAGAGCTTCCGAATGAGGAAAAATGGGAGGCGCCCGGCATTATTAATAAGACACCGGCACAGGCGCTTCTGGCCCGCTTTGATACAAAGGAAAAGGTAGACGCTTCGTTTGCTGCGCTGAACGAGTACTGGGACGGTCTGCTCTCGAAATACCACGTAGAATCGCAGGATGAAAAGGTGAACCGCATGGTCAACATCTGGAATCAGTATCAGTGCATGGTGACCTTCAATATGTCCCGCTCCGCCTCCTACTACGAGTCCGGTACCGGCCGCGGCATGGGCTTCCGCGATTCCTGCCAGGATCTGCTCGGCTTCGTGCACCTGATTCCGGAGCGCGCGCGGGAGCGCATCATTGACATTGCCTCCACGCAGTTCGCAGACGGCAGTGCGTACCATCAGTACCAGCCTCTGACCAAGAAAGGCAATATGGACATCGGCAGCGGCTTCAATGACGATCCGCTCTGGCTGATCGCCGGTACCTCTGCCTACATAAAGGAAAGCGGCGATTTCTCGATTCTCGATGAGATGGTTCCGTTCGACAACGATGCATCCACGGCGGTTCCGCTTTTTGAGCATCTGACCCGCTCTTTCAACTACATTGTGACGCACAAAGGTCCGCACAATCTCCCGCTGATCGGGCGCGCGGACTGGAATGACTGCCTGAACCTGAACTGCTTCTCTGACACTCCGGGCGAATCCTTCCAGACCACCGGACCGTCTGAGGGACCGGTCGCGGAATCGGTCTTCATCGCGGGTATGTTTGTGAAATACGGCCGTGAGTACGCTGAGCTCTGCCGCCGCCTCGGCAAGGACGATCTGGCTGCTTCCGCGGAAAAGGAAGTGCAGACGATGAACGACGCAGTGCTGACCGCAGGTTGGGACGGCGAGTGGTTCGTCCGCGCATACGATGCGGATTCCAATAAGGTCGGCTCGAAGGAGTGCGAGGAAGGCCAGATTTACATCGAGCCGCAGGGCTTCTGCGTCATGGCGGGTATCGGTGTGGAGAGCGGCGAGGCCGTAAAAGCACTGGATTCCGTAAAGGAACGCCTCGACACGAAATACGGCATCATGCTTCTGCAGCCCGCCTATACAAAATATTACCTCAACCTTGGCGAGGTCTCCTCTTACCCGCCCGGATACAAAGAGAACGCCGGTATCTTCTGCCACAACAATCCCTGGGTATCCATCGCAGAGACCGTGGTCGGACGCGGCAACCGCGCATTTGAGATTTACCGCAAGACCTGCCCGGCTTACATCGAGGACATCAGCGAGATTCACCGCACCGAGCCGTACGTATACTCCCAGATGGTAGCCGGTGCCGATGCGCCGCGCCATGGCGAGGCGAAAAACAGCTGGCTGACCGGTACGGCCGCATGGACATTTGTCGATGTCTCCCAGGCGATCCTCGGCATCCAGCCTCAGTTCGACGGCCTTGGCATTGATCCCTGCGTACCGGAGGGCTTCGGTGACTTTACCATCACCAGAAGCTTCCGCGGCGCGACCTACGACATCAAGGTGCAGAACCCGGACAACGTCCAGAAGGGCATCGTCAAGCTCATCGTAGACGGAACCGAGATCAGCGGAAACGTCGTACCGTTTGAAGAAGGGAAAACGCATTACGAAGTAACCGCTGTGATGGGGTAAGGCTTGTTGCTTCGCGGGAATAAATGGAACGATTGAAAAAGGCCGGAGGATATCATTCCTCCGGTCTTTCCGTTCTCACTTGCCATATACTTCTTGTTTTGCTCCAGATAATTCTTCGCGATACGCAATTCTATATCGTCCATAGATGTCTCCAGCATCTCGTCATCTTCCTCTACCACACAAACCCTTCTGCTACGCTCTGTCCAGCTTCCTGCGGCGTCTCAAGCTCCTGCGCCTCAGCCTCCGCAGCCTCGTCGCGGTATTCCCTCACCTGCACACAGAAGCACTCATAGTCGCCGACAACATAATGATAAATGTCCCGATACTCCTCCGAGGAGTCATCTACAAGAATGATATACAGATAATCCATCGCAAGCGTATACACCGCACTGGTGGTAATCTGCGCGTTCACATTGCTGTAGAGCAGATTATTCGTGAGCATATCGCGGAGCTGTTCATAGTCTCCTCTGGAATAATTCGTGCTCAGGTAGCTGCAGGAAATCGTGGACGTCTCCGTCTCCCCCGTGTAAGCATCCTGAACATACACGCTCACATCATCCGTGCTTTGCGTCTCATCCAGAGACCAGCCCTCTTCCATCGTATAGCTGCCTACAGTCTCCTGATAGATTACCTCGCCGTCAATCGAATCCTGCGTGCTCCCCTCATCCGCCGCGTCATCGGTCAGGCCGCCTTCGTCCGCCGCGTCCGGATTCCCGGAATCCGTGCCGGACCATTCCTCCGAACCGGCCGCCCCGCCGGAATCCAGAATACCGGAATCCGCTTCTGCCGCTTCTCCCGAATCAGAGAGGCTGCCTGCGTTTTCCGTATAGCCGTTCTCCTGGGCCCGAACCACCACCCTGTGCAATCCGCTCAGACAGACAACGGAGCACAGCAAAATCACCATTCCAAAAATCTGGTGCTGTATCTTTACTAATCGAATCTTTTTCATCAGAAGCTCTCCTCATAAATCAATCTATCTAAAGTATAGTATCCCCTACGCACTTTGTCACGTAAAGGTTTTCTTAAGATTTCAGAAACCTGATCCGAACAATGGCGAGCGGTCTGCGGCTTTGCAGTTCGAAACGCACATTCCCGCCCGCAGATTCATATACTGGTAGAAACTCCCGCCATGCAGGACTTTTCTATGAGCAATCCGCTTCCGCCCGCCGCCCCTCCCGTTCGTTTTTGCCGATTTCGCCAGAAGGAGGTAATCAACATCTGTACCTGCCGCACACTTGGCTGTGTCAGCGACCTGGAGATTGATCCGCTGACTGGCTGTATCCTGTCTCTGATCGTGCCTGAAATGGGGCGATGGGGCTGGTTTCCCGGCCGGGAATTTGAATATGTCATTCCGTGGCGGTGCATCGTCCGGACCGGCACGGACATTATCCTCGTCGAAGTCAGCGAAGACGACGTCCGCAAAAAATGCATAAGATAATAATTGTAAAAGCCGCGCAGAATGTCAAGGCCTGAAATTTTTTTTATTTCTTTTCAAAATGAATAGCCCGGCCTGAAAAAGCAAATCATTCTATCAGGAACAGTTCAGAAAGAATGAAATCCGGAGGATGATTTCCATGGCATTTACAAAGGTAGAAATATGCGGCGTCAATACATCGAAGCTCCCGGTTCTGACGAATGAGGAAAAGGAATTTTTATTTGAACAGATTCAGAAAGGGGACGAAAACGCGAGGGAGCTGTACATCAAAGGCAATCTTCGCCTGGTGCTGAGTGTCATCAAGCGATTTTCGAACAGCAATGAGAATGTCGACGACCTTTTTCAGATTGGCTGTATTGGTCTGATGAAGGCGATAGATAACTTTGATACGAACCAGAATGTGAAATTTTCTACTTACGCGGTGCCGATGATCATCGGCGAAATCCGGCGCTATCTGCGGGATAACAATTCTATCCGTGTCAGCCGCTCTCTGCGCGACACTGCATACAAAGCAATTTATGCAAAGGAGCACTATACCCGGACGAACCTGCGGGAGCCGACGGTGAACGAAATTGCGGATGAGATCGGCATTCCGAAGGAGGACATTGTCAATGCGCTGGACGCCATTCAAAGCCCGGTGAGTCTGTACGATCCGGTCTACACAGAGGGCGGAGATACCCTCTATGTCATGGACCAGATCAGTGACCGGAAAAACCGTGAGGAGAACTGGGTGGAGGTCATCTCCCTGCGGGAGGCCCTTGAGCGTCTCCCGGAGCGCGAAAAGCATATCATCGAGCTTCGCTTCTACGACGGCAAAACGCAGATGGAGGTCGCCGCAGAGATTGGAATCTCGCAGGCACAGGTCAGCCGTCTGGAAAAAAATGCCCTGAAGTCGATGCGAAATTACCTCCGATGATGGCACACGCGCACCTACTGCACTCGCACGATCTCACACCGCAGCCGTTTGATGATGCGCTTTTCCAGACGGGATATGTAGGACTGGGAAATCCCGAGCATATCCGCGACCTCCTTCTGTGTCTTTTCCTCGCCGTCCTTCGTATCGAGGCCGTAACGCAGCTGAACAATGGTCTGCTCCCGTTTGGAAAGCTTGCTGATTGCATGCTTCAGGACCTTATATTCCGCCTCCGTCTCCATATCGCGGGAGATGACGTCCTCGTCCGTGCCAAGGATATCGGAAAGCAGGAGCTCGTTCCCATCCCAGTCCATATTCAGCGGCTCCTCAATGGAAACCTCCATTTTCGTTTTGCTGTTGCGCCTCAGATACATCAAAATCTCATTTTCGATACAGCGGGATGCATAGGTGGCCAGCTTGATCTTTTTTTCCGGATTAAAGGTATTTACACCTTTGATCAGGCCAATGGTTCCGATGGAAATCAGATCTTCCACTCCCACCCCTGTATTGTCAAACTTTTTCGCTATGTATACGACGAGCCGAAGATTATGCTCAATCAGCTTCCTTCGCGCTCTGTTGTCTCCGCTTTTCAGGTAGTCCGCCAGAAAGTTTCTCTCCTCCTCAGCGGAAAGAGGCGGCGGAAGCACCTCTGAGCCGCCGATGTAATGACTGTCGTGCGGCCGCGAAAAAAACACATCGCCAAATCCTGCCGCCATTTTAAACTGAAAACGCTGTGGAACCGCAACCTTTACAACCATAGATAACCCCTTTTCATGATAAATTTACACTCTTATTTCCGCAGAGCACTTTTACGGTGCATGCTCCGGGTGAAGAAGAATCTGATAGTCCCTGCGGGCGCTCACCCGTCCGTCGTACAGAGCAATCACCGGGCGGGAAACGGTCCGGCTGGTCTGTCGCATGGTGACCTGCATCTCGTCCAGAGATACGCCGCGCATCCATCCGTCCCGGGCACCCAGACTGTGATATGGAATCAGACAGAAGCCATGTTTTTCTTCCCACGCTTCCGTCAGCAGACCCGCAAGTGCATCCTGGTCCGCAATACTCACGGGATATCCGGTCACCGGCTCCGCCAGCTGATTTCCCGTATCCAGAAACCCGTCCAGGACGACACTCCTGCCCTCCCAGAAGAGAGTCACGACCGCCTGCTGTTCGGATATCCGGCATTGATGACCTGCGGCGCGGAGCATCGCACTGGTAACTGCAAATGCCAGCCCTGCACACGCCATAATCGGGAATGGCAGCAGCTGCCACAGCGCCGTGAGCACGCCTCCAAAACAGACCGTCACAGCCAGCAGCCAGAGTATGCAGTTCTGGTTGTACCGCCATTCCCTTTTCAGATCCCGCCTCCAGAGCGCAAGCACCGCAGCAGCCAGAAAACTGAAACCATACAGACATGGTCTTCCCATGCACACAGAGAACGTCATTCCCGCCGCACCGGCCAGACTCCCGCATACCAGACGGGGCCACGGAGGTGAACCGCGGCAGAGCATCCCCGCCAGAGCCAGGAGCAGATAGTCCGTAATAAACTGTTCAGCAAAAAACTGATCTATGTAAAACTCAAAATACATAAAAAATCCCCCGCAGCCGTAACTGGAAACCAGTATACTCCGCGAGGGATTTTCTTTTTGTCAAATTCTGGGAGCTAATCCCGTTTTTTTAACGACAGAATTCGACATTTCATATGTGTTGTAGATAATTATTGTACAATTTTATCTTTTATTGTAAGCATTGTAATTCTAGTGTTTTGCTGTATCATTATAATATTTTAATTCTTTTATATGATTATAATATAACATATTGTTACTGTTTTGATGTTATTCCTTTCATTATCTAAGGCATCGATTCTCAATTCTCATGATTCTTCCTGAATCGAAACCTTTTGCTTCGTGCAGTGGCAAATCAGGTGATTCGCCTCACCTTGCTGTAAACCTGAGTGTTTTGCATCGCGCTGCGGCAAATCAGCGCATTTCGCTTCGTGCCGCGGCAAATCAGGTGGTTTGCTTCTCTCTGCTGCGCAAACCTGAGTATTTTGCTTCGCGCCGCGGCAAATCAGGCAGGCAATGTCACGCCTGCTCGATCTGCAGCACATCCAGCGCCTGCGCCACCAGTGCAGCATCCATCTGTCCCGGCGCAGAGGATTTTCCGGCCGTCGCAAACGTCACCGCAGAACCGGTAAGAGCGCCGGCAAGCCGGCTGATACCGCCCAGCCTTCCCATCGACATCACAATGTAAGGCCGGTCCGCATACTGCCCCTTCATCGAAACTGCCGCTTCTAGCAAGGTCAGGACATCCTGCTCCGAACGGGGCATCACCGCCGCCTTCGTCACATCCGCGCCAAGCTCCTGCATCCGGCAAAGCAGCCCGGTCAGCGTCTCCTTGTCCGGTGTCTTTTCAAAGTCATGAAACGAGGCGACCACCCGAACTCCCGCCTCCTGCAGCTCACTGCAAAGGCCGCGAAGCAGCTCCTCTCCCCTGTTTACCTCCAGATCAATCAGATCTGCACAGGCACCGCCCTGCAAATGTTCCGCGGGGTTTACGCACTCTGCAGCAGCAGCTTCCTTCCGGACCTGGAGACCGGCAGCCCGGCGGTTCAATGCCGCATATTCCTCCAGAGAAATCGATTTCTCTCCGCCCTCCTCCTTTGTCCGAAATGTAAACAAAACCGGCATTTCCGGCATCCTCCCGCGCAAAAGAGTCAGCGCCTCCACCGGATCTCCGTCAAAAAAATCCGCGCGCAGCTCCACCAGATCACACGGACTGTTCTTCACCCGCTCAATCTGCTCAGCGAGCTCCGCTTCATTCCGTGCCGTCACCGGAACACAAATCTTCGGGATCCCATCCCCAAGGATCAAGTCCCGAACCATCACTTTATCTTTATTCATAACCCTGACCTTTCCTTTCTGTAACGTCCTGCGCCACCTCTTCTATCTTAACTATGCATGCATACTATGATAACCAGCCCTGTACCGGCTCGGGCGTCACCAGAACACTTAGATGCCACATCCCTCTTTTCAAATCCCCGCTTCCATGCTATACTTCTCTCAGTCGCCCGCTCTCCGGCGCGGCAAAACGTATATTGGAGGATTTCATATGCAAATATCAGGACATACCCGGCTCGGCTGCCTGCTGGGCACGCCGGTAGCGCACAGTATTTCACCTATGATGTACAACGAAGCATTCCGGCTTCTGGATCTGGATTACATCTATCTCTGCTTTGACACAAAGGATAAGGATCTGGGCGCTATGGTGCGGGTCCTTCGCGATATGAATGTGTTTGGCTTTAATCTGACCATGCCGGATAAAGAGCGCGTCATGGAGCATCTGGATGATGTCTCCGAGGCCGCCCGGATGATCGGAGCGGTCAACACTGTCAAAAATGAAAACGGCCGCCTGACCGGCTACAACACCGATGGCATCGGCTATATCAATTCCCTGCGCGCCACCGGCTATGAATTCACGCGCGGCGCCATGAGCCTTCTGGGCGCAGGGGGCGCGGCTTCCGCGATTGCAGTTCAGGCCGCCCTAAGCGGTGTGCCAGTCCTGCACATTCTGAACCGGAAAAACGGGCGCTCCTTTCCGAACGCACAGCGTCTGGCCGATCAGATCAACGCAGGTACCTCCTGTAAAGCGGATGTCGTAGATTTAAACGACACAGCCGCTGTCTGTGCCTGCATCGGAGAAAGTGCGCTCCTGACCAACGCGACTTCAGTCGGCATGGCCCCGCATACGGACGCTCTCCCGCTTGCAGATCTGTCCTGTCTGCATCCCGACCTGATGGTATCCGATATCATCTACAATCCGCGTCAGACACTTCTTTTGCAGGAAGCCGCAAAAAGAGGCTGTCAGACCTCCAATG
Source organism: Lachnospiraceae bacterium (assembly GCA_021199475.1). GTDB lineage: Bacteria > Bacillota > Clostridia > Lachnospirales > Lachnospiraceae > Choladousia. The sequence continues at coordinate 40,302 of JAJQHZ010000076.1, read as the reverse complement.
GCCTGTATATGCTTCTCTATCAGGGGGAAGCCGCTTTCCGCATCTGGACCGACCAGGATATGCCCATTGAAATCATCCGTGAGAAATTCTTCTAAAGAAACGTTCTTCTAAGTGAAACGTTCTTCTAAGCGAAACATTCTTCTAAGCGAAACATTCTTCTAAATATGAATTTCCTTTCATCAGGAATCGTATCCTTTCCATCATAGAGTTCTGAGCGTTTTCCTGAAAAAAATGGGGCTGCGATGCAGCCCCTTATCTTTTCAATCATCCTGCGGAAATCATGGCTTTCCAGGAAGAAATGGAACTGACCAATCACCGGCCAGGCGTTTCATCCTGCAGCCTTACGCTCCGTTCCGTCCCTGCTCAGCTTCTCCTCAGAAAATCCGGAATCTGTATGTCTTTTTCCTGAACCTTTCCGGTCGGAACGCGTGTCGAACCTGAAGAGCTCGAACGAATCGGCGTCACGGACGGCATCTTCGGAAGTGCGGATGGCGCGCCAGACGAAGCTGTTTCCCGATGCGGCACGGAAGAATACGTTCTTCTGGTCGTTCGTTCCGGCTTCGCGTTGTTCTTGTCCTCCAGCCCGGTCGCGATAACAGTTATGCTGCACTCGTCCGCATAGGTATCGTCGTACATCGCACCAAAGATAATATTGGTATCGTCGCCGGTGAGCTCCTGTACATAGCTTGCCGCATCGTTCGCGTCAATCAGGGAAATATCACCGGAAATATTGATGATCACATGGCTCGCACCCTCGATCGTCGTCTCAAGCAGCGGGCTCGATACCGCCTGCTTCACAGCCTCGAGTGCCTTGTCGTCGCCCTTGGACTGTCCGATACCGATGTGCGCAATGCCTTTTTCCTTCATAACCGTCTGGACGTCTGCAAAGTCGAGGTTGATCAATGCCGGCAGATTAATCAGATCTGTGATGCCCTGAACTGCCTGCTGCAGGACTTCATCCGCCTTTTTCAGCGCCTCCGGCATCGTCGTGCGCCGGTCTACAATCTCCAGCAGCTTGTCATTCGGGATGACAATCAGCGTATCTACATTCTCTTTCAAACGTTCAATACCGGTCAGAGCATTGTTCATACGGGTCTTCGCCTCAAACCGGAACGGCTTTGTCACAACGCCGACCGTCAGGATGCCCATCTCCTTCGCAATCCCGGCCACCACCGGAGCTGCTCCGGTTCCCGTGCCGCCGCCCATACCGCAGGTGACAAACACCATGTCCGCTCCCTGTATCGCCTGGCGAATCTCCTCTGTGCTCTCTTCCGCCGCCTGCTGGCCAATCTCCGGTCTGGCACCGGCGCCAAGTCCCTTTGTCACCTTCTCGCCAATCTGGATGGTAGACGGAGCCTTGCACAAAAGCAGTGCCTGCTTGTCCGTATTAATCCCGATAAATTCCACCCCGGCAATCGTATCCTCCACCATTCGGTTGACCGCATTATTTCCGGCACCACCGACACCGATCACGATAATCTTCGCGGCAGATTCCATTTCATTTGACATAATCTCTAACACCGTGTTTCCTCCTTCTTGCAGTCGGCTTTTCTATTTATAGTAAACGGCAAAAACAGTTTGTCATTCACTATAATTGATGCACACGACCGCATATGGAATGGCTGCCTCGCAGCCCTGCGGTCGGCGCAATAGGAAACAACGAATGTCGTTTCCTATATATGAACAGTCCGGAACAGCGCCTGCTGCTCTGAATCGTTACTTTCTATGTATCCGGTCTTTTTTCTGTCATGCAAACTGTGACTATTCGAGCATTTCGGCGCAGTCTGGTTCCGCTCCGCAAAACACTACTGTTTATAATATAATTTCTCGCGTGATTTATCAAGTCTTTTTCTATATTTTTTTGCTGTAATTCCTGTTAATTTATTACCAGCATCTCCCGTTTCTCCCCCGAACCGCCTTTTTTCATCGATATCGGAGCTTTCAAATGAGCAGAACCGGCATCTGCGGCAAAATTCCATCCTGCCCATCCGCATCATCCGGGATGGTTCCTTCGAGCGGGCTGCGTCGGCGAGACCCTTATGTTCTGCGATTCGCACGTCAGGCAGTGCAGGATAGAAAATGATGTACTAGTTCAGATTCAGCACGTCGCCGGTCGCCGGATCAATTTCATTCATGTACGCGTCCACGACATTCCCGTCCTCATTTACATAACAGCCTGGCACTTCATTTCCGCTCGAATCCACCACGACGCCGTCCTGTACGCGAACATTGTAAACGAGCTGGCCGCTGGAATTGAATACCATCAGGTCCACGCCGGAAGCCTCCTCATCCGAAGAATCATCGGAATCCTCATCCGCCGAATCGTCTGTTCCGTCGGAAGAACCATCCGAACCATCCGTTCCGGCATCACCGGTATCATCCGTCCCTGCACTCGAAGAATCATCGGAACTCTCTGATGCGGAACCGCCATCGTCTGTGGTTCCGGCCGCCGCGCCGCCTTCCGTAGTCGCGCCGCCCAGGGTCGTATCATCTGTCAGAACACCGCCCGATGTACCGTCGCTTCCGTCCTGATTTTCCGTGTCGGTCTCCGATTCTGTCTCCACAATCACCTCGCCGGACGGAGAGAACACAATATCCTCATTCTTTCCGGTCACGTTTTCCAGATAAAGCACCCCTGCCTCGGTTCCATCCATCGTATCCAGAATCGCCTTCAGATTCGCGATTTTCTCCTCCAGATATTCGTCCTGTCCAAGGGAAACCTCAATGTATCCGATGTAAACGGTGATGCTGGAATCCTCCGCGAACCGGATTTCCTCCGCAGTCAGTCCCTGATAGTCCAGAAGCTCCAAAAGGCTCAGAATCGTGCGCAGCTGTGAACTGCTCTCCGTCGGCACCTTCTGGTAAAGTGTGACTTCTCCAAGGGTGGCGCCGGTGATGACCGGAATATCCTCATACACTTCATCCGTGACTTCCAGAACCACCCCGCTCGCGTCAAAATAAACGCAGCTCCCATTGTCAAAATAGCCAACCAGCTCTTTTTCCGTCACAGCCACCTTAATCGAAACCGGTGAGGTCACAGTAATTTTCAGAGATTCCAGATAAGGCAGTGTATCCGGTATCTCCCCGTCCTTGCAGGTCCACCAAAGATACAGGGTGTTGCCAGTCAGAAAATCCGTAATCAGTCCTTCTTCAATCTCCTCCGCCGTATACCGTTCATTTCCGGAAACGGTCATTTTTCGTACACGGCACAAAAGAACGACCGCCAAAAGCGCAAGCAATGCCAGAATCAGAATTCCGATATTTAAAAACCGTTTTTTTCGTTTTCTCCTCATAAGTCCACCAAGCCCTATCGCATTACCAAAAACGTAATTATTCAGAACAGCAGGCCGCAGACCGCCTGCGATGCATAACGCGTCATATGTCTGTGGCTGATGGGCGGTTATCTCAGGTGAATGTCCGCCCCCAGTCTGCCGAAATCCCGGCAGATGTCCTCATATCCCCGCGCAATGTATTCATACCCATCAATCACGGTGCGGCCGCACGCAGCCAGCCCCGCAGCCGCCAGAGCCGCTCCGCCCCGAAGATCCGGTGCACGCACATCGGTTCCAACCAGCCGGGCCGGACCCTCGATCCGTGCCAGGGCTCCTTCCGTTGCAATCCGTGCCCCCATCCGGTTTAGCTGTGCCGCCGTATTCAGCCGGTTTTCAAAAATTCTTTCCCGGATCCGGCTGACGCCCTGCGCCATGCAGAGAGCAGCCATCAGGGGCGACTGCAAATCCGTCGGAAATCCCGGATAAGCAGCTGTCTCCAGATAGGGTACCGCCCGAAGCCGGGCATTTACGCAAGCTGTCCCGTCCTCCTCCACTGTTCCACCCATAAAACGGAACACCTCAATCGGCACACGCAGCTGGTCAGACGGCAGGTTATGAAAACGCACGCAGCCGCCGCAGGCAGCCACAGCCAGCAGATAGCTCCCCGCTACCACCCGGTCAGCGCCCAGCCGGTAACGCGCCGGCGTCAGAAATCGTTTTCCCCAAATTCGAATGCTGCCATCCGCATTTCTCATAATCTCCGCGCCGCGCAGCCGCAGAAATGCACAAAGTTCCTCCACCTCGGGTTCCAGAGCTGCGTTCTCGATTCGCGTCTCCCCCTCGGCACATACAGCCGCAAGGATGCTGTTCTCGGTCGCCCCGACGCTCGGCATGGCCAGACGAATCGTTCCGCCGCGCAGGCGGGACGCCTCCGCGATAATCCTTCCAGGAAGGGCAGCGCCATTTTCGCTGCACGCCGAGGCTTTTCCTGATGTCATGTCGGCAGTTCCATCGCACGCCGAGGCTTTTTCTGATGCCTTGTCAGCAGTTCCATCACATGCCGCGGCATTTACCAATGTCATGTCGGCACTTCCATCGCACGCCAAGGCATTTTTTTTCGATGCAGTATCATAAAATCGGACGCCCAGTACGCGCAGCGCATCCAGATGCAGATCGATCGGACGGCGTCCAATCGCGCAGCCGCCTGGGTATGGAAGTACCGCCTTACCCATTTTACCAAGAAGCGCGCCTAAAAACAAGACGGAAGAACGGATTCTTGACGCTTCCGGGCAGCAGATGGAAGCTCCTCCGGCCTCCGACGCATTCACCGTCACTGTACTGCCGTTTCGACTGGTCTGACAGCCCAGCTGGTGAAGGAGAGTAAGCGTATCCTCCACATCCTGTATCCGCGGACAATTTTCAATTACACAGGGGCCATCCCCCAAAAGGCTGGCCGCCAGAATCGGCAATGCCGCGTTTTTGGAGCCCTGAACTGTAATCTCACCAATCAGAGGCCGCCCTCCCGCAATTTCCAGGGTCTTTCTTTCCGAATCAGCCAAGCGGTCGCCCTCCGCGCCCTTTTTCTCAATATATGCACAGTCATTCCTGTTTGTGCTGCACGCGGCGTTTTCCCGGATATCTGCAGAACCGGCTCACCGAAAGGGCCATCCCCATCTCCGCAAGCAGGAAGCACATGGATGTACCGCCGTAGCTGATAAACGGCAGCGTAATGCCGGTATTCGGGATGGTATTAGTCACCACCGCAATATTCAGAATGACCTGAATCGCAATATGCCCCATAATGCCGGCCGCAATCAGAGAGCCGAACAGATCCGGCGCATGGGTCGCGATTACCATAAAACGCCAGGGCAGGAGCAGAAACAGAAAAATCAGTAGAACCGCTCCGACGAGCCCCATCTCTTCGCAGATAACGGAAAAAATCATATCGTTCTGCGCTTCCGGCACGAAGCCCAGCTTCTGCAGTCCCTTCCCGAATCCAAGCCCGAACAGACCTCCGGAGCCAATCGCGTACAGCCCCTGCATCGTCTGGTAGCCCTTTTCGTACAATTCCGGATTCCGCCAGATGGCAAGCCGCTCCAGGCGATAGGATTCCAGGCTCAGAAAAACCGCAAGAAATCCGACTCCCGCGGCAATGATTCCCAAAAACGGCAGATAACGCGGACTGGAAACAAAAATCATGATGACCGCAATCCCGAGAATAATGACCGCCGTGGAAAGATTGTTGGTCCCCACCAGAGCAACGATGGGAAGCACCGCCAGAAATACCAGTGCAATCATCGCGACGCCGGATGAGCGCCCGGCTGCCCCGGTGAGCGGATGCCCGGCAGATAAAACCGAACGTCTTCCGGTGTCGGAGTTCCCTTTAACCGCCCGATATGAAGCATACCGGCGTTCTTGATGTTCCGGGCTGCGGCGCCGCCGCGATGCGCGGCTGATGATGCCGGCCAGCAGTAAAATAACTGCCGGCTTCGCATATTCCGAGGGCTGAAAGGAGAGCGGGCCGATGGAAAGCCAGCGTCTGGATCCATTGTAGGCGTCTCCGAACAGCAGCACCGCACCGGAAAGAGCAAGCGACAGAAGATATCCCACACCGGAAAATCGTCCAAGCACATGGTAATCGACCTGAGACATTCCGGCCATGGCAGCCAGTCCGAGCGTCATGGCAAGCAATTGCTTCTTAAAATAATAAGCCGAATCGCCGAACCGCACCTGCCCATTGTATGCACTGGAGCTGTAGAGAACCAGAAGACCAAAGCCGCAGAGAACCAGGACCGCGAGAAGAAGCAGGCCATCGGCCGTTCCCGAATTCTGTCTGTCCAGAAAATCACCTCATCCAACCTATGATTTCGGCGTACCCTGCAATCCTTTTCCCATTCCGGCAGCTCCTGTCATAATCACTTGTACGTTCTGCCTGCCGGTTTTATATCGTTTTTTCGCCTGCGATCGTTTTCTGCAGCATTTTTCTATGGCATTTTTCTATAGCATCTTTCTATGGCATTTTTCTGCGATATTTTCTTATGACATTTTTGACATTTTTCCGTGCCATTTTTCCGGTGCATTTTTACGCCACTTTTCCGCGCCATTTCCCGCGGTCTTATCCTTCCAGTGCGTTTACAAGCTCCTTAAATCGCCTGCCCCGCACCTCATAATTCGGAAACATGCCCCAGCTGGCGCATGCGGGCGAGAGCAGCACCGCGTCCCCGCGCTCGGCATGGGATGCGCAAAACGCTACCGCATCCTCCAGAGAATCCTTCAGGATGCAGTTTTCAAAGCCGCAGGCTGCGGCTGCGTCGGCGATTTTTTCCCTCGTCTGTCCGATCAGAACCAGATATTTTACCTTCCCATCAAATGCGCGGATCCATTCTTCGTAGGAAGAGTTCTTGTCATACCCGCCGCCAATCAACAGGGTCGGGCGGTCCATCGCCTGAATCCCCTTGATCGCGGCATCCGGATTGGTTCCCTTCGAGTCATTGTAATAAACAACGCCGTGCTTTTCGGTCACATACTCAATCCGGTGCTCCACAGCCTGAAATGCGCAGACGGTTTTGCGAATTTCTGCGAACGGTACGCCATACGCATGCGCCATCGCCGCCGCGGCCATGACGTTCTCATGATTGTGGCGGCCGAGGATGTTCAATTCCTTTGTCGAACAGAGCACCGTCACGGTCTCCCCATCGCTGTAGCAGATATTCTCGCCATCAAGATACATTCCCTTATCCAGTTTATGCAGACTGCTGAAGTAAATGACCCGGGTCTGAAGCGTCTTTCCAAACTCCCGCAGGATTTCGTCCTCATAGTTGAGAACACAGGTATCCGCCGGGCCCTGATTCCGGGTGATCCGCTCCTTGACGCATATGTATTCCTCCATCGTATGATGGCGGTTGAGATGATCCGGCGTGATGTTCAGAATCGCGCTCACCTTCGGTGCAAACCGCTCGATGGTCTCCAGCTGAAAACTCGAAATCTCAGCGACTGTGATGGAGCGATCCGTCATCAGCGGCGCTGCATCCGTGTAGGGATTGCCGATGTTGCCCACAACAAATACGCTCCGCGTATCAGTGCTTTGCATATCATTGCGTCGTGTAGCATCCCCTGCGGAAGAGCCCTCCGCAGCCAGCTGCTGCGCTGTGTCACTGCTTTCCGCGTAGTCTCTCATAATCTCACCGAGCAGACTCGTTGTCGTCGTCTTTCCATTGGTTCCTGTGACGGCGAGCACATCGCCCCGGCCGCACTCCCAGGCAAGCTCGACCTCACCCCAGATACGCACATGGCATTCCCGCATCCTGGCGACCAGCGGCAGATCCGTCGGCACTCCCGGGCTCAGGATCGCCAGATCAATCGAACTCCTGCCCGCAGGGCCGTCGACCGTGAAGGGCTCCCCTTCTGCCGGATCCAGAACTTCCACGACCGGCAGCTCGCCCAGAATGATCTGCAGCCGCGCCGCACAGGATGCTGCCCGCTGATCGGTTTCTCCGTCAGAAGCTTTTCCGGCCTTCTTCCCGGAAAAAGCTTCCAGGATTTTTCCCCGAAGCTCTCCGGCCTCCAGATTCTCATTCCCATCATACAAAATAACAGAAGCTGCCGGAACGCCAAGCAGCAGCTTTGCGGCGGCAATCCCGCTTTTTCCCGCGCCAAATACCAGCACGCGGCTGTTTTTCAAATCCATGTCCTTAACTCCTCTCCTGCCAGGATTGCAAGAGTGCGAGGCACGCAGCAATCCATCGTATCATAACCCTTTTGTCGCCCGAATCACAATATCACCCAGCGCGTAAAACGCCAGAATGCAACGGAAATCTCACAGCACATTACCCAGCACAAAGAGCGCCGGAATGCGGCAGAGATCTCACAGCACATTACCCCAGCGCGTAAAGTGCCAGAATGCACAGAAATGCGGTCACGACCGCAAAGACCGTCACAATCCGGGTCTCCGACCACCCGCACAGCTCAAAATGGTGGTGAATCGGCGCCATCTTGAAGAACCGCTTGCCGCCGGTCACTTTGAAATAAGTGACCTGAATGATTACCGACAGCACCTCGATTAAATAAATCAGTCCGACGATCAGAATGAAAATCGGCAGCTTCAGCAGATACGCGCTGCCCGCCACAAATCCGCCGAGCGCCAGTGAGCCGGTATCGCCCATAAAGACCTGCGCCGGATACACATTGAACAGCAGGAATCCGAGAAGCGCTCCCGCCACCGCCGCGGTGATGGGCTCAATCCCTCCGCCGAGAATCATCGACGCTGCTGTAAAGAAAATCGCTACCATCAAAGTCACACTGCTGGCGAGCCCGTCCAGCCCGTCGGTGAAATTGACGCCATTGACCGTTCCGATGATTGCAAAATACGCAAGCGGAATGCAAAGATACCGGAACAGGCCGCCGAACGAATCTGCGGTGATCACGTTCCCGCCGCTAAACGGGATAATCAGCTCCAGGCAGGAGCTGTCCATGTTCCAGATATAGACGATAAAGATCGTCGTCACAATAATCTGCCCGAGCATTTTCTGCTTCGGGTACAGACCGTCGGAGCGGTGCATCACGACCTTCAGATAATCGTCAAGAAATCCGATGAGTCCGAAGCCAAGCGTCAGAAACAGCACCGGAATGATGCGCGGATAGCGTCCAACGTAAAACAGCGAAATGATTACAATGCTGATCAGCATAATCACTCCGCCCATCGTCGGCGTGCCGACTTTTTTCAGGTGGGACTGTACCCCCTCCTCCCGCTCGGTCTGTCCGACCTTCAGCTTCCGCAAAAACGGAATGACAAACGGGCTTAAAATTACGCTGACCAGAAAGGCCGCGAATAATGGAATAAAAATATCCGGATTCATGTTCATGCTGTTCTCCTCCTTTACATATCCCGCATCGTTTTTGGATGCGGGATACAGGCCGCGCCTTCGTGCTTCAGCACGAACTTTAAATGGCGCGGCTCTCCTATCCTGTCCTGCATCGCATTTTATGCAGGACGCGCATCGCCGAATGGCGGTTCTGCATGCGCGGCTCTCCTTTTCCTGTCCCGCAATCTCTTTTTTACCACAGATACGTGCGGATTGCAACCACCGACCGGTGTAAACGAAGGGTCTGCTGCAAAGTAAGTAACCGGACAGTCTCCCCCACAGCGGCCCGTTACCCGGCTGCCTCCGTCTCCGTGGTCTCCGTCTTGGCTTTCTCAATTCCCAGGTACGGCAGAATGTTTTCGAAAATATCCTTCACAACCGGCGCGGCGATGGTGCCGCCATAGTAGGTGCCCTGCGGATTATTGATAACGCACAGGCAGATGACCTGCGGGTCGTCCGCCGGGGCGAAGCCGACGAACGAGGAGATGTATTTCCCCTGGCCGCGCGGAAGCGTCTCCGAGGTCGCGGTCTTGCCGCCAATCCGGTATCCCTCGATATAGGCATTTTTACCGGAGCCTCCGTCCACGACCTGTTCGAGCAGATAGCGCATCGTCGCGGAGGTCTCCTCCGAGAGAATCCGCTCTCCGCCGGTGACGCCCGTATCCGAAGCTGTTCCAGCTCCTGCGTTTCCGGAGTCATCCGGTTGAAGACTGCCTGTATCTGACCCGGCCCCGTCCGCAGCCGCATACTGATATACCTTCAAAAGCGTGCCATCCTCTGATTTTTCGCTTACCGCAAAATGCGGAGTGATCCGGATTCCGCCATTTACGATCGAGGAAGCCGTCGTAATCAGCTGAATCGGTGTGATCTGAAAGGACTGCCCAAAGGAAATCGTGGCGAGCTCCACCTGCCCGACATTTTCCTTCTTGTGCATAATCGTCGCCGCTTCTCCGGGCAGGTCGATCCCGGTTTTCCCATTTAATCCAAACTGATTGAAATACTTGAAATAATTATCCACGCCGAGGCGAAGGCCAACCTCAATAAAGACCGGATTGCAGGAATTCTGCGCCGCCTCAAGGAAGGTCTCCGAGCCGTGTCCCACAGTCTTATGGCAGCGGATCCGCCGGTCGTCCACAAGCTTATAGCCGGGACAGTAAAAGGAGTCCTCCAGAGTCACGACGCCTTCCTCCAGCCCGGCCGCAGCCGTAATAATCTTAAATGTCGAGCCAGGCTCATAGGTATCATTGATGCAGCCATTGCGCCACATCTGGTTCAATGCATTCTGCAGCTCCTCACCCGTAAGCGCGCCATCCGAAGCCGCTTCTTCGCCTGACTCTTCTGTCGAAGCGGAATCATTCCGCTCTTCCCCATTATTGATTGTAAGATACCGCTCGCTAAGTGTATACGGATCGTTCAGGTCAAATTCCGGCACATTCGTCATCGCATAGAGCTCCCCATTCTGCGGGTTCATCACGATGATGGATACGCTGTCCGCCTGCTTCTCCTCCAAAACCTTGTACGCCGCCTGCTCCACATATTGCTGGATATTGGCATCCAGGCTGATCACCAGATCGTTTCCGGCAACCGGCTCGATGCGCATCTCCGCCGTATCCTCGATCTCAATCCCCCGCGCGTCCGTGACCGTCAGGATCGTCCCCGGCGTCCCCGCGAGGACCTCCTCGTAGCGAACCTCCAGACCGATAATGCCCTGATTGTCCGCCCCGGTAAAGCCGAGCACCTTCGATGCCAGGCTTTCAAAGGGATAGTATCGTTTATAATCCTCATCAACCTTGACGCCGTCCAGGCCGCAGCTGCGGATCCGGTCGCCGGTTTCCTTGTCGACATTGCTTTTGATCCGCTCAATGGAGCTGTTCTTCTCCACGCGCGCCCGGACGGTATCTTCCTCCATCCCGAGCTCCTCACACAGCACCCGAATGACCTCTTCTGCATCCGTAATCTGGCTGTGGATCACAGAAATGGTACAGACGGTGCGGTTGTCCGCGAGAATGGTGCCGTTGCGGTCCAGAATCCGCCCGCGGGCGGCCTTGATGGAGCGTTCACGCTCGTGCAGATCATCCGCCAGCTCCGTATAATACCCGGATCTGGCAATCATCAGATACGCCAGCCGTCCCGCCAGAAAAAGCAGCAGCAGCAAAAAGCAGATAAAAATCAGCAGAATTTTTCTTCGGTGAAACGGTCTTGTTTTCTGCATACAAAAGCATCCGTCCGAAATATCCGCGCAGACCGCCCGGTCTGTGAAATGATTCCAGCCGCCGGACAACCACGCATCGTTTCTATAGTCTATTCAGATTTCATCCGTGTCATGTCAGTCTTTTGCCAGCGGCTTTCCTTGTATCATATGTCCGTACTCGCTAAACGAGTATGGACGAAGCTTTATTCCTCCTCTTCCTCCTCCGCGATGTCGGTCAGATCCGCAACGGTCGAACCGGAATCATCCGCAGAGTTCTCGTCCGGCGGCGTGGCCATATCCGGATTGGACGCAACCGATTCCTCCACTTCATCGCTCTCGATGACGTATACCTCATTCATATAACCGTCATATACGGTACCGTCCTCGTCCACGTAAGCGCCTGCGATCGCATTTCCACTGCTGTCCACGACCTGTCCGTCCACTACGCAGGCGTCGCTGTACAGGTTTCCATAGGAATCAAACGCCTGGAAGGTATCGATGCTGTCTACCGTTTCCACATCTTCTACGTCCTCCTGCGTCAGCCCCAGCTCCGCCAGCAGAGAATCGGTGATCTCTTCGGTCGCCTGAATCCCCATGTACGGAAGCACCTCCAGCGCGATGCTCTGAAAGATTTTCTGCGCGTAGCTGCTGCTCGCCTGATTCTCCACATTCGGCTCATCGACAACCACATAAATCACGACCTCCGGATCATTGATCGGAGCCGCTCCGATAAAGGAAACCAGATACAGCCCGTCCGCGCGCTCGCCGGTCGTTGAATCGATTTTCTCAGCCGTACCGGTCTTTCCGCCGACGCGGTAGCCCGGCACGCGCGATGCCTGTCCGGTACCTTCCTCTACGACGCTTTCCAGATACTGCTTCAGAGTATCCGAGGTCGAAGAGGAAATGATCTGCTTTAAGAGCAGCTGCGAATTGTCCTTTACGATGGAACCGTCTTCATCCAGAATCTTGTCCACAACGTGAGGCTGATAGTAATAACCGCCGTTGATGACCGCGGAAAATGCCGCGATTTCCTGTATCATCGTGCAGGTGAAGCCCTGCCCGAAGGAACAGGTCGCCAGCTCTACCTCATTCATCGTATCCTTCGTATAAACCACGCCGGTCGACTCATTCGGAAGGTCGATGCCGGTCTTTTTGCCAAAATTAAACAGCGACTGATATTCAATAAAGTTTGACACGCGCATCTTCGCCGCGATCTGCATCAGGGCGTCATTGCAGGAATTCACGAGCGTGTCCTCGAGCGTCTCTGCCCCGTGCGCGCCGGGATAGACATCGCAGTGAATTTCCGTGTCCGTGATAAACTCGCCGCCATCGCAGTAGAAGCTGTCACTGGTCGTGATCGCCCCGATCTCCAGCGCAGACGCAATGGTAATCGGCTTGAAGGTAGACCCCGGCTCATAGCTGTCAGAAACACAGAAGTTTCCCCAGAGGTCATAGAGTGCCGCATTGTAGGCGGAGCCATCGTCATCCTCAGACTTCAGGTTCTGAATCTCCAGCTGTGTATACCAGTCATAAATGACACTGTCCGGGTCGTTCAGATCATAGCTCTGGTTCGTCGCCATCGCCAGAATGCTGCCGGTGTTCGGATCCATCACGACGACGCCGACATTGGCCGCCCCGTGCTTTGCAGTGCCGTCGTCCGTATCGTCGCCGTAAGTCTCATCAAACTCCGCGATGGCATCCTCCACGATCTGCTGAATGTTCACATCCAGTGTCGTCACGAGCGTGTAGCCATTTTCCGGTGCGATGGTTTTCGTCTGATATTCTGTGTCCTCATTCAGGTAGCCAAAAATACGTCCGTTGGTCCCCTGCAGCTGCTCATCGTAATATGCTTCGAGCCCGACGATTCCGTCGCCCAGGCTGTTCGCAAAACCGATGGTATTGCTCGCGAGAGAGCCAAGCGGATAATGGCGGATGTATTTCTCTTCAAACCAGACGCCGGTCACCAGTGCCCGTTTTTCTTTTTCCTCTTTTTCCGACGTGCTCAGCTCTTTTGAAGAAACATCGGCATACTCGTCGATATAGTCCTCATAGGCTTCCTTCTCATCCTCCGTCAGATACTGGTCCTCGCCCTCCGCTTTGACCTCCAGTACCTGATACTGGCTGTCCTTTGTCTCGTCCGCAGTAATCAGCTCCCGCAAATCCGTCGCGCTGATACCAAAATATTCGCTTAAGACCTCCACGGTTGGCTCCAGATATTCATCCTGATCCAGATTGATCGCATAACAGTCAATCACCAGATTGTACACCTTCTCACTGTACGCCAACAGCCTCCCATTCGTATCCTGGATTTCGCCTCTTCTCGCGTACAGCGTCTGGCTGTCATAATCATTCTGCGAAAGCACCTGCTTCGCGTAGCTGTTCCCCTCCGTGATGGTAATCTGCGCGATGCGAAGCAGCAAAACCACCAGACCCAACAAAACGAATGCAAATACAGCCAACAGCTTTATTTGCATTCGTTTCGTAAACCTGCGTTCTCTTTTTATTCGATTTGCCAAATTCTATCACCTGCTCTGCTGATCCTGTACCTACTCTTCCGGTATCTCTGAATACAGACGGACGTAATCCCCATCCTCGACCTCATACGTAACAATCTGGTCGGAGGTGGCCAGGCCCATGCCCAGCTCGTCCGTCGCCACTTCCTTCACATGCTCGAGATCCACGCTGTTCATCACGCGGTTGTAATCCGAATCATTTTCCAGAATCGCGGAGTCGAGACTGGCCTCCAGAGATGCAACCTCTTCCTGAAGGAGAGTATTCACTGCGCGCAGCTGCAGGAAATTCACACAGACAAACACCGTAATCACCGCTGCCGCCGTGAGAAAAAGTACATACCCAAGATTCATCTGAAGCGCACGTTCCCGGTTCTTCTTCGTTTCCTGGCTGACCTCGGCCGGCTGCTGCTTCTGCTCAATAGGCTCGGCCGCAACATCCAGCTTCCGCACGGTGCTTCCATCTATATACGTATAGGATCTGCTTCCCTGTCTGCCGGTTCCGTTCTTACTTCCGTTTTTACGATTCCCGGAAGCCGTCCTGCCATACCCTTTTCCTGCCATTGATCTCTCCTGCTTTCAAAGACGCGCAGTTTTGCGCTTTTTGCTCTGCTGTTCGCCTCCAGTTCCTCCCCGGAAGGAAGAATCGGCTTGCGCGTAATCACAATCCCCTTCGGTTTTTTCCCGCATACGCAGACCGGAAATTCTTTCGGACACGTGCACGGATTTTCCAGATAGCGAAATTTCGTCTTAACAATCCTGTCCTCCAGCGAGTGGAACGTAATCACACAGATCCGCCCGCCGTCATTCAATAAATCCACCATGTCTTCAAGGGAATCCTCGAGAACCTCCAGCTCCCGGTTCACCTCAATTCGAATGGCCTGAAACGTCCTTTTGGCCGGGTGTCCCCCTACTGCCCGCACTTTCATCGGAATCGCCGCTTTTATAACATGAATTAACTCCCCAGTTGTTTCCAGTTTTTTTTCGTTTCGGGCGATTACGATATGTCTGGCAATATTCTTTGCGAACTTTTCCTCCCCATAGTCGCGGATGACGCGGTAAAGCTCCATCTCGCTGTACTCATTCACAACATCCATTGCCGTAAGCGTCTGCCGCTGGTCCATCCTCATATCCAACGGTGCGTCCTCCCGGTAGGTAAATCCCCGTTCAACCGTGTCAAGCTGGTAAGAGGAGACCCCCAGGTCCAAAATGACTCCATCTACAGATGACACCCCGAGCTCCCGGACGATGGCTCTCATATCGCAATAATTGCCCCGTACAATCGTCACCCGATCCTGAAACTCTTCCAAACGCCGTGTCGCCGCCGCAATCGCGTCCGCGTCCTGGTCGATCCCGATCAGCCGCCCGCCATGCGTCAGCCTTTTACATATTTCCAGGGAATGCCCTCCGCCGCCAAGCGTCCCGTCTACATATACCCCAGCTGGTCTTATCCGCAGTTCCTCAATGCTCTCAGAAAGAAGTACTGATTTGTGTTTGAAGTCCATCCTGTCCTCCCCCGACAGTGCCGCCGGTCACATGGTATGTTCATTGCGGCGCGATGGGCGGTCTGCTTTTCCGATTTCCCCACAAAATACGGAAACTCAGATATCCAGTCCCAAATCAGACATCTGCTCTGCGATGTCATCCATGTCATCGTACGCATTGTTTTCCGTCCAGTCTGCTTTATTCCAGATTTCAAAACGATTCAGGTTGCCTGACAGCACCACGTCCTTATCCAGCTTCGCAAATTCTCTTAAGCTCTGCGGTAAGAGAATTCTCCCCTGCTTGTCCAGTTCGCACGCGGTCGCTCCTCCCATAAAGAAACGTGTGAATTTTCTGGCGTTCTTCTGTGTAAGCGGCAGTTTGCGCAGTTTCTCTTCGAAGATCTGCCATTCGTTTTTGGGGAACGCAAACAGACAACCGTCCAATCCCTTTGTCACAATAAATTCATCGTCCAGTAATTCTCTGAATTTTGCAGGGATGATCAGTCTGCCTTTGGAATCAATCGTATGATTGTATTCTCCCATAAACATCATGACGCACCACTTTCTTCCACAATGGCTCCACGATAAACCACTTTCTACCACTTGGGCTAATAATACAGTAATTTCCCACAAAAAACAAGCCTTTCTTCAAAGATTTTTTCATTTAATTTTGAATTATCCGCACAATTACAACATCTTGTTAAATAAAAAAAAGAAGCCGCTAAATCTAGCGACTTCCTTCCATCTGCTCGAGGTACCGTTCAATCAGCCCATCCAGAACCAGGCTCTGCCGGTAGGTCTCCTCCGATCTGCTGTTTTTTATAAACAGTGCATTCAGCAGAATCCGCTCCTCCTCAATGCGCTGCTCCAGAAATTCTTTTTTGCTCATCGTCGTACGTTCCTCTCAGGTCCCGCCATCGACCGAAGGTCAATTTTACACGGCACAGCCTTCCTTCTCAGCTCCCGCCCGCATGTGAATTCCGCCTTCCGGCCCAAAAGCGGAACAGAAGGATGCCAAGCGACGCCGCCACCAGTATCCCCGAAAGCAGCTGCGACACCGGCAGTCCGGTGCCGAACAAAATCAGCTGATCCGTGCGGAGCCCTTCAATCCAGAAGCGCCCCAGGCCATACAGCAGCAGATAAAGGAGAAAAACAGTTCCCGCCTGCGGACGCTCTGTTTGCGGGCGTTCTGCACCCGGCTGTTTTCGCGGCTGCGGCCTCTCGGCCCCCGGGTTAACATGGGATCCGTTCCCAGCCATCCGGCGTGTCACAAGCAGCAGGATGACCAGCACTCCGAGGTTCCACAGCGATTCGTAGAGAAAGGTCGGATGCACCTGAATGTACTCCACCCCATCGATTGTCTGCAGGTGTGCACGCATCACATCGGTAATCTCGGAGGCGCGCACATCACTCACCGGCAACTGCATGGCAAGCAGGTTGTCCGTATAATCGCCGAATGCTTCCCGGTTAAAAAAATTTCCCCATCTTCCGAGCATCTGCCCCCACACCAGACCCACCGAGGCAGTATCCAGTGCCCGGAGGCAGTTCAGCTTCCGTACCCGGCAAAACACCGCAACCGCAATCACGCCGCCCGCCACTCCGCCATAGATGGCGAGGCCGCCCTTTCGCAGATTGAAAATCTCGGCAATGTGCGTGCTGTAATAATCCCACGAAAACACCACGTAGTAAATCCTTGCGCAGATCACCGCCACAAGAATCGCAATCACACCGAGGTCAAAATAATCCTCTTCCTTCTGTCCGGTCTCCCTCGCCACCCGCATGACCAGAAGAAGCCCGGTCATCATCGCAACCGCCAGAACAACCCCGTAACAGGCAATCGATAACTTCCCGATACGGAAGGTTTTGATGACATTCGTCAGGGTAATCCCTAGATTCGGGAATCGAATGGTCCCCACCATGAAGCTTCACCTCTGTACTTCTTGAAATGCGTGTAAACAAGCCATTCCGCGGTTCTTTCCCGTTCGCTGCGGACTTCGTCCCTCTATCACACGTTAAAGCGGAACAAAATCACATCCCCGTCCTGCACGATGTAGTCCTTTCCCTCCAGGCCGACCAGACCTTTTTCCCTGGCGGCAGCCAGAGAGCCGCAGTCAAGCAGATCCCGGTAGTTTACAACCTCCGCGCGGATAAACCCGCGCTCGAAATCGGAATGGATCTTGCCGGCCGCCTGCGGCGCCTTCGTGCCCTTCTTAATCGTCCACGCGCGCGTCTCTGTCTCGCCCGCGGTCAGAAAGCTCATAAGCCCCAGAATGCTGTAGCTCGCCTTTATCAGTTTCTCCAGACCGGACTCTTTCAATCCCAGATCCTCCAGAAACATTTGCTTTTCATCATCCTCAAGCTCCGAGATCTCCTCCTCGATCTTCGCACAGATCACAAAGACCTCGCTGCTGGTCTCTTTCGCATAATCGCGGACCGCCTGCACATAGGAATTGGATGCGGCGTCGTCCTCCAGATCCTCTTCCGACACATTTGCCGCAAAAATCACCGGCTTTGCCGTGAGCAGATTGTACTCAGAAAGCCACGCCTGCTCATCCTCGTCCTCCGTCTCATAGGTGATCGCAAGCTTTCCGTCCTCCAGATGCGCTTTCAGCGACTTCATCAGCGCCAGCTCCTTCGCCGCGGCCTTGTTGTTATTTGCCGCGCGGCCAGTCTTTGCAATGCGCCGCTCCAGAATCTCCAGGTCAGAAAAAATCAGCTCCAGATTAATCGTCTCGATATCCCTCACCGGGTCGACCGACCCGTCTACGTGCACCACATTCTCATCCTCAAAGCAGCGCACCACATGGACGATCGCATCCACCTCGCGGATGTTCGCCAGAAACTGGTTCCCCAGCCCCTCTCCCTTCGACGCGCCCTTCACCAGACCGGCGATATCGACAAACTCAATCACAGCGGGCGTCACCTTCGCAGAATGGTAAAGGTCCGAAAGCAGGCCGAGCCGCTCATCCGGCACCGCCACCACGCCCACATTCGGGTCAATCGTGCAAAACGGATAATTAGCGGACTCCGCGCCCGCCTTTGTAAGTGAATTAAACAACGTACTCTTTCCTACATTTGGCAAACCAACAATTCCAAGCTTCATGTTCTTCCATATCCTCCTTGGAGCGTTCCTTTTCCTCACCGCTGTCTTATAAACGAAATCGCAAAAGAAATCATGAGCGATATCACGAGCGAATTTGCGAGAAAAAATCGTGAACGAAATCTTCCTCTGTAATAATTCACGGCATTTTATTTCCGCGAAGCTATCTTATCACGTAATGCGCCAAAAGTCTACCGTAACAATCTCGACTTTTTCCGACAAATCCCCGACTTTTTCCGACGAAATCCGCGCTTTGCATGTCACATATTATTCCCTTAAAGGCAGTATTCGCATATCAAAAAAGAGCGACCCTGTTCGGCCGCCCATTCCTGATTTTATATCGCTTTTCGAAACCGGATCAAAATTCCGTATACTCCGCCATCACATTCCGCATCTTCCGGACATTTTCGGCGCGGTCGCCGCTAAACACAGCGGAACCGGCCACACAGACATTCGCGCCGGCATCCAGAACCGTGCGAAGCGTCCGGTCATTGATCCCGCCGTCCACCTCAATGTCAAGCGGCATCCCGAGTTCAAGAGCCTTCTGCCGGAGCGCACGGATTTTCCCGGTCATCTCAGGAATATAGGCCTGGCCGCCGTAGCCCGGATTGACGGTCATGATCAGCACCATGTCGAGGTACGGCATGACATAATCAAGCACGGAAAGCGGGGTAGCCGGATTCAGTGCGACGCCCGCGCGCAGTCCCCGGCTTTTGATATCGTGCAGCACCCGCTGCAGATGCCGGGCCGTTTCCGCGTGAACCGTGATGCTGTCCGCCCCGCAGGCTGCAAAATCAGCAATGTATTTTTCCGGCTCCACGATCATCAGATGCACATCAAACAAACAGTCTGTCACGCTTCGGATGGATGAGATTACCGGCATTCCAAAGGAAATGCTTGGCACGAACACGCCGTCCATCACGTCAATGTGCAGGTACTCTGCTCCCGCCTTTGTCACAGCCGCAACCTCGCTGCCCAGTGTCTTAAAATCCGCTGCCAGAATTGACGGCGCGAGACGATTCTTTCGCTCCATATCCGCTCTCCCACTTTGCGCAGCCGTTCATAACCGCTGCGGTTTCTCTGTTATTTTCCGTATTTTTTTCTTCCCTTTAATTCCTCTGCCAGCAGCACATAGCTCTCATATCTGGCACTGTGAATCTCTCCGTTCCCTACCGCTTCCTTTACCGCGCAGTCCGGCTCCTTCAAATGCATGCAGCCCTGAAACCTGCACAGAGGCTCATAGGGAGCAAATTCATGGAAATATTCCTTCAATTCCTCATATTCGATCCCCTGCAGATACAGAGAACTGAAGCCCGGTGTATCCAAGATGTAGCTGCTGCCAGTCTCCCACAAATCAGAAGAAGTACCATTTCTGTCCGGTCCGTAAGCAGGAATCTGGGCTTCCCCATTCGCCATTGAATCCAGATGATTGTCATTTTTATCCTGTCCGAAAGCAGAAGCCACGGCTTCTCCGGCCGTCATTGGCGGGAGTACCATCAGCTCCGTGTGCCGGGTGGTGTGCTTTCCCCGGTCCACCTTTTTACTGATTTCCCCGACCTCCATATGCTGCCCGCCAAGAAGCGCATTCGTCAGGGAGGATTTTCCGACCCCGGACGGTCCTGCCAGCACGGTCGTCTTAGATACAAGAAGGCTCCGGACCCGGTCCAGTCCCTCCCGCTGTGCCACACTCACAAAGCAGACCTCACAGCCGCAGCCGCGGTAAATCTGCTCCAGCGACCGCATGAAGTCTTCCTCAGCCAGATCCGCTTTGTTGAAGCAAATGATAACCGGGATATCCTGCCGGTTCATCAGGATCAGAAACCGGTCCAGCAGGTTCAGATTCGGCTTTGGCTGTGTCAGCGCAAACACCACCAGCGCCTGATCCACAT
Source organism: Lachnospiraceae bacterium (assembly GCA_021199475.1). Lineage (GTDB taxonomy): Bacteria > Bacillota > Clostridia > Lachnospirales > Lachnospiraceae > Choladousia. The sequence goes on along the minus strand of JAJQHZ010000076.1, from coordinate 19,995 downwards.
TCGCGGCCGCGGGCCGGATCAGCATATTCCGCCGGGGAAGAAGCTCATCCACATTCCCGGCCCGCTCCTGCTCATCCAGAATCGAAATCTCCACATTGTCTCCAACCAGGGGCTTTACCTTTTCCTTCCGGAATATCCCCTTTGCCCTGCATTCATAAACTTCTCCGTCGGCGGCATGTACGTAATAAAACCCGCCGACGCCCCTGATGATCTTTCCGCGCATGTATCCTCCATGCAAATCCGCTGCCTGCTGACACGAATCCCTACTGCACCTCGCTGAAGGTGATCCCGGAATATTCAATCTTGCTCGTCACTTCGCCGGTATCCGCATCCAGCAGATAGACGTAGGCAATCCCGGTGGATACCCCGTCAGCGCCGGACACCTGCAGCAGATAGGGGAAGCTGGTCGTTCCTTCAAAAACAGTCGTCTCTGTCCCATTCTGATACAGGGTGATTCTCACCGGCTGTCCGGTATATCCGGCTGGCTCGGTCAGGGATGCATTGCACTGCCAGGTGCCGGAGGACGATGAGGAAGATGCCGTACCGGACGACGACGTTTCAGATGCCGCCGCTTCCGACGCCGTTGTCTCGGAGGCTGTGGTCGCAGACGTGGTCGCAGTATTGTTTTCAATCGTTATATTATCATCTGTCGTATCTGAGGAAGCCGGTCCGGTGCTGATATAAATCGTCACCGTACTTCCTTCCGGCACCAGTCCGTCCGTATCCTCCGCGCTGGTCCGGGTCACCATGCCCTCATCGATGGTATCGCTGGACTCATACGCGTAATCCGCCGTCAGCCCCAGCATGTCCAGAGCTTCCTCGGCGCGCTCCACCGTATAACCGGTCAGAGTCCAGAGGGTCTTGTATTCCGTGACCTCTTCCTCGACCACACTCTCCTCCGTCTCCGATTCCTGCGACCCCTGGCTGACAAACAGAGTAATGGTGTCGCCTTTTTCTACCAGCTCTCCGGATTCCGGATCGGTAGAAATGACGTAACCGCTCTCCACGGTATCGCTGTACTGAGTCTGATCCACCTGATATTGCAGGCCTTTCGTAATCAGCAGTGCCTCCGCCTGCGAAAGCGCCATATTGCTCAGATTATCCAGTGCAAACGCGCCGGAGGTCTCCGTCTCTGTCTCGGATTCCGACTCGGATTCTGTCTCTTTTTCGGTCTCTATCACAATGGCATCATAATCCGAACCGGACTTATTCCCGGAAAATTTCATCAGGCCGAACGCATTGGCAAGCAGAGCCAGAAATACGCAGCCAACAATAATCGCAATGATAATGCCGCCAAGCGTGACCGCTTTCTCCAGCCCCGGGTTCAGCTCCGAATCCTCCTCCTTTTTCTTCTTTCTTCGCTCACGCGCAGATTCAAAGCTTTCCTCCAGATGATAACCCTCATCATCTTCTTCTCTCTCATCGATGCCGTAATCGCTCGGATTGTCATAGATCCCATAGTAATCCGGATCATCCAGGTCGTCTTCCCCGTATCCGGCATTCCACCGGCTGCCATCGTAGGAGTCATCCAGCTTTCCCGGAGATACCTCCTGAAACTGGGTTTTCTGATAGTAACTGCCCGGCTGATAGGCCCGGCTCCGGACGGATTCATCGCCCTCCAGCCCATGCATATTCGCGGCTGCGCCCACATCCATCGTCTCATCATAGGAAGGCATCCGCTGTTCTGATTTGATCTGATCCAGCTCTTCTTTGGACATCACGATGGTTTTGGACGTCCGGTCCGCCACCGGCCAGCTGACAAAATCCCCCTCCGGGTTCGTCAGAGACTCCCGCAGGTCGCGGATCAGCTCGGTCATATTCGGATAACGGCGGTCCGGGCTTTTCTGTGTACATTTCAGCACAATCTGATTCGTGCTGTACGGAATCTCCGGAACCTCCTCCTTCGGTCCGTGCATCTCGTCCTGCAGATGGCGGAGCGCCACGGCCACCGCCGTATCTCCGTCAAACGGCACATTCCCGGTCAGCATCTCGTACATCGTAATGCCGAGAGAATAAATATCGCTTTTTTCATCACTGTAGCCGCCCCGCGCCTGCTCCGGCGAGCTGTAATGGACGGAGCCCATAACATTGGAGGTCATCGTTTTCGCGGAAACCGCGCGGGCAATTCCGAAATCCGCCACCTTGACCTTCCCGTCCGTAGAAATCATAATATTCTGCGGCTTGACATCGCGGTGGATCACACCGTTGTTGTGCGCCGCCTCCAGGCCCGCTGAAATCTGCAGCGCGATGCTGGTCGCCTCCCGGACCGAGAGACGTCCCTTATCTGCGATATATTGCTTGAGCGTAATCCCCTCTACCAGCTCCATGACAATATAGCTGATCCCGGCCTCCTCGCCTACGTCATAAATGTTGACAATGTTGCCATGCGCAAGCCCCGCGGCCGACTGTGCCTCCACACGGAATTTGGAAATAAAGACCTTGTCCTCGCGGAATTCCTTTTTCAGCACCTTGACCGCCACGAAACGGTTCAGCTTATGGTCCTTCGCCCTGTATACATCCGCCATGCCGCCAGAACCGATCCTGGAGATGATTTCGTATCTGTTCTGAATAAACAAACCTGCATTTAACATAATTTCTCCCCTTCAGCTAATGGATCTCTTTCCGTCTCCCATTCTGCTTCGTCTGTTCCCCTTTCAGACCTCCGCCAGCACAACGGAAATATTATCCTTCCCCCCATTTTTATTCGCCTCATTCACCAGGTGCTGCGCAGCCTCCTTCGGTGAATCGGAATTCCGGACAATCTTCCAGATTCCGGAATCCTCTACCATATTGGTCAGGCCGTCCGAGCAAAGCAGGATCCGGTCGCCCTCCTCCAGCTTCACGTCAAAAAAGTCAATCCGCACCGGAGATTTTACGCCAATCGCCCTGGTAATCACATTCTTATCCGGATGTGTGCGCGCATCCTTGCGCTTCAGCTCGCCCATCCGGATCATCTCCTCAACCAGCGAATGATCCTTCGTAATCTGCGAAATCGTCTCATCAATCAGGTAGAGCCGGCTGTCTCCGACATTGGCCACATACAGGTACCCGTCCCGGATCACTGCGGCGACCACCGTCGTACCCATGCCTTCCAGCGACTGGTCTGTCGCAGCCTTTTCAATGACGCGGTCATTCGCGTAATGAATCGACTCGGAAAGCAGCGGAATCGGGCGCTCCTCCTGCGCCTGACCCAGATATTCAATCATGGACTCCACCGTATAGCGCGATGCCAGATCGCCTGCATTATGTCCACCCATTCCGTCTGCGACAATCATCAGATTCGGAAGATTGCCCACCGGCTGCTCCGACGCGTAAATGAAATCCTGATTGGAGGACCGCCTCCTGCCAATGTCCGTGACGCTGTAAATCCTCATGCTGGTTACCCTCTCTCCTGTCCCGCATTGCCTTTTATGCGGGACGCAGGCCGCGCTTCATGCTTCAGCATGATTTCCAATGGCGCGGCTATCCAACTCCTGTCCCGCATTGTATTATTATATGCGGGACATTTCCTGTTCTGTATCGTCTTTTACACAGAACCTGTTCCTGCTCTGTACCGTATTTTATGTAGGACACACCTCCCTATGGTATCGCCTTTTGTGCGGGGTGTGTCTCCGTATGGTATCGCCTTTTCTGCAAAATATATTTCTGTATGGTATCGCCTTTTCTGCGGGACATATTTGAGTTTCCTGTCGTCTGTCACGCGGAGCCATCCGATGTCTCCTGCGCGGGATCCTTCGTCCGCGACAGGTATCCCTTCCGCAGCTGACCGCAGGCACCCGCAATGTCGCGGCCCATCTCTCTTCTAATAGTAACATTAATTCCGTATTTTTCAAGCTTATTTTTAAACGCTTCTATCACCTGCCGGTCCGACTGCACAAAATCCCGCTCCCGGATCGGGTTGACCGGAATCAGGTTGATATGGCAGTTCATCCCCTTCAAAAGCCCCGCCAGCCGTTCGGCGTCCTCCTGCGAATCGTTCACACCGCCTACCAGACTGTACTCAAACGTCATTCTGCGGCCGGTCTGTTCAAAATAATAACGGCAGGCATCCAGCACATCCGCCAGCTCATACCGGTAAGCGACCGGCATCAGCTCTTTGCGTTTCTCCTGTGAAGATGCGTGCAGAGAAAGTGCAAGTGTAATCTGCAGCTTTTCTTCTGCCAGTTTCCGGATGTTTTCGACCAGACCGCAGGTCGAAACTGTGATATTCCGCTGGCTGATGTTCAGCCCGTTTTCATCCGACAAAAGCCGCAGGAAGCGAAGCAGGCTGTCATAATTGTCGAGCGGCTCCCCGGTGCCCATGACGACCAGATGAGAGACGCGCTCTCCGGTCATCCGCTGAATGCTGTACACCTGGTCAAGCATCTCAGACGGGGATAAATTTCTCGTAAGTCCTCCGATGGTCGATGCGCAGAACCGGCAGCCCATGCGGCAGCCGACCTGCGAGGAGATGCAGACGGAATTCCCAAAACGGTAGCGCATCAGGACGCTCTCGATGACGTTGCCGTCGTTCAGACCAAAGAGATATTTTTCCGTTCCGTCTATCTTTGAAACCCGCCGTTCTACGGGCAAAAGGGAGGTGTATTCGTAATGCTCCCGCAGCGTTTCCCGGAACGCCTTCGGCAGGTTCGTCATCTCATCATAGCTGCGCGCCAGCTTCTGATGCATCCACTGATACAGCTGCTTCGCCCGGTACGGCTTCTCGCCAAGTGAAACCACTTCCTCCGTCAGCTCTTCGAGCGTAAAGGACTTAATGTCAGACGATATGAAATTGATCTCCTTCATTGTACAGCCATCTCCCACTCGTTATTCCCTCCGGATCCGTCATCTATGACATCTCAGCCCGATTGTGCTCCTGTTTTGTCATCTATGATTCTCAGCTCAACCGTGCTGCTGCTCTGTCATCTATGGCATCTCAGCCCGAACGTGCTCCTGTTTTGTCATCTATGATATCTCAGCCTAAACAGCCCGTATCGTAATTCTGTAATTCTATATGCATTCCGTTTATCTGTTTGCGCCAGCGGCGCGATGCAAAAATCCCCGACGCAGTCCGGCTTATAATTTCCGCAGCCTTGCAATAAAGAAACCGTCTGACTGATGTACGCCTGGCAGCAGCTGGATGTATCCTCCCGCTGTCGTCCGGCTTTTCAGAGCGTCGCAGATATACGGATCAATGCTTTCGAGCCGGAACGGGAAATTCTCCAGAAACCATTTGATGTTGCACTGATTCTCATCCGCCCCGATGGTGCAGGTGCTGTAAACGAGCGTTCCGCCCGGCCGGACATATTCCTGCACATTTACAAGAATCCGCCGCTGCAGCCGGATGATATCCTGCTGCTGCTTTTCCGACATTTTGTACTTAATATCCTGCTTTTTCCGGATGACGCCGAAGCCGGAGCAGGGGACATCCGCCAGCACAATATCAGCTCTGCCTCTGGATTCCTCATCCAGCACCGTCGCGTCCATCCGCATCGCGCGGATATTAATCGCTCCGGTTCGCTCAATATTTTCCTGCATCATGCGCACCTTGCGCTCGGAAATGTCACGCGCCTCGACATAGCCGCTGCCCATCAGCTTCTCCGCGATGTGCAGACTCTTGCCGCCCGGCGCCGCACAGACGTCGATGCAGTAATCTCCCCAGTTCGGAGCGGCAATCTCGGATACCAGCATCGAGCTGATATCCTGCACCTGAATCCAGCCCTTGCGGAAAGCCGACACCGAACCAATAAAATTGTAATTCGCGATTTCCAGCGCGTAATCCAGATACGGGTGCCGTCTCACACTGATTCCCTGAGAGACGAGATCCTGCATGATCTCCTCCACGGACGCCTTCGCCAGATTGCAGCGCACCACGGTGCCCCTGCCCATGTGTGAATCCCGGCAGATGCGCTCCGTCATCTCATAGCCGAACTGCTCCACCCATTTATTGATCATCCAGATGGGAAACGAATACTTCACCGAAAGATAGTGCAGCGGCTCCTCCTCCGGATCCGGGTAACGGACCTGCGAAAGCCTCCGCGCCGTATTGCGCAGTACCCCGTTGACAAATCCCTTCAGATTGTAAAAGCCCTTTTTCTGCGCCAGCTTCACCGCCTCATTGCAGACCGCCGAATCCGGCACGCTGTCCATATATTTCAGCTGATACACGGAAATGCGCAGCAGGTTGCGGATCAGCGGCTTCATATTGTACACCGGCACATTGGAAAACTGCTCGATGATATAATCAATCTGGATCATGTGCTCCAGTGTGCCCTCGACCAGCCGTGAAATAAATGCCCGATCCCGCTTCTCCAGATACTGATATTTCTCCAGCGTTTCCCGCAGGACCACATGGCTGTATGCTTCTTCTTCTGTAATCTCCATCATTACGCCGAGAGAAATCTCCCGCAAATTCACCGGTTTTGTCATCTTCTCCTCCTGCCCTGCGAAAGCAGCACCAGGCGCAGCAGCTGCAGCACCGAAGACGCCAGAGACGCCACATAGGTCAGCGCCGCCGCACCAAGTACTCTCCTTCCAATCCCAAGCTCCTGTTCACCCAGAATATGGGTATCCTCCAGAATCCGCAGCGCACGCGAGGAAGCATTGAACTCTACCGGCAGCGTCACCAGCTGGAACAGCACCGCCAGCGTAAACAGCACGATACCGGCCGTGATCAGCGGCTGAAGAGAAAAAATCCAGCCAAACAGGAAAACCGGCCATCCAAGGGAAGAGCCAAAATTCGCAATCGGCACCAGCGAGCTGCGAAAGCCAAGCGGCGCGTAGTTCACCTGATCCTGCACGGCATGCCCGCACTCATGCGCCGCCACACAAACCGCCGCGACCGAGTTCGACGCGTAGGTGCTGTTTGACAGACGCAGCGTCTTCGTGCGCGGATCGTAATGATCAGTCAGCTCCCCGGATATCCGCTCAATCGCCACATCATAAATGCCCGCGCTCTGCAGCACCCTCTGCGCTGCCATCGCGCCGGTCATCCCGCACATACTGCGCACACGGTTATATTTTCGGAATGTATTTTTCACATGGGCGGACGCCGCAAGAGAAAGCACCAGCCCAATGATTACCAGCAAATAGGTCCAGTCAAACGCGTAATAGCCATAGTACATGGAACACACCTCCTGAAAATTCTGCAAACCACTGTCATCTGTCACTTTACCATAAAAAAACGACTCCGTAAAGCGTCCTGGACGCCGCAATATCTTAAGGCTTTTCTAAAAAAAGCCTTCTCCTGCAGTTACCGGATATCCGCGCAGGTATGCGTCGGCCGTCATCCTTTTCTTTCCCTCCGGCTGAAGCTCCCGAATGGAGAGTACGCCGTCACCGGTCTGAACGTACAGGGAGGTTTTGGTCACCTTGCAGATGGTGCCAGGCTGCATCCGCGGAGCATCCGTCCCGGCAGAATCAACCTCCGCCTTCCAGATTTTCAGCAGTTTCCCGCGAAATCGGGTCCATGCGCCCGGCCAGGGATCCAGCCCCCGGATCCGGCACTCGATTGCACGTGCACTCATGCTCCAGTCGATGCAGCCATCCTCTTTGGTCAGCATGGCCGCATACGGAGTCGGACTTTCCTCAGGCTGCTTTTCATACGAAGCTGTTCCGTTTTCAAGGGCTTCGAGAGTTTCCAGAAGCAGAGACGCGCCTGCGGCGCTCAGCTTATCAAACAGGCTTCCGCCCGTCTCGTCCTTTTCAAGCGGCACGATCCGTTTTAAAATCATATCACCGGTATCCAGACCGGCATCCATGCGCATCGTGGTCACACCGGATTCCTCCTCGCCGTTGATCACTGCCCACTGGATGGGAGCCGCTCCGCGATACTTCGGAAGCAAGGACGCATGGACATTGATACAGCCATACTCAGGAATATCCAGAATGGCCTGCGGAATGATCTGTCCGAATGCCGCTACCACGATCACGTCCGGACGCAGCTCGTTCAGTAAATCAATCCATTCCTTCTCCCGGATTTTCACCGGCTGATAAACCGGAATCCCGACAGAGATTGCCGCCTCTTTCACCGGGGGCATCTGAAGCGCTCTGCTGCGGCCCTTCGGCTTGTCCGGCTGGGAAAAGACCGCCTGCACCTGGTACCGTCCGGAATCAATCAGCGCCTGCAGCGTGCCCACCGCGAAATCCGGCGTCCCCATAAAAACTACGTTTTTGATCATGCCCGTCACTCCTGTTTCTGCCTCGTCTAATATTATTTTACTATGATTGCAGCGATTCATTCGATCCATCCCGTCCCGCTGCCTGGTTCACTGCTTCGCGGAAATGAATGATCCTTGATTTGTTACTGGACTTCCTCATCTTCTTCCGGTTCCTCTTCCGGCTCATCGGTCACCTCAAACAGGTCTCCTTCCACCTTTTCGACATACATAATGCCCTCCAGATGATCGCATTCGTGGCAGATGGCGCGCGCCAGCAGCTCCTCCCCTTCAACCACGATTTCATTCATATCCTCATCCAGCGCCTTTACCTTGACATAATTCGGACGCGTCACCATGCCCGCCTGTCCCGGGAGGCTCAGACAGCCCTCCTGACCGGTCTGCTCCCCGGAGGTCTCCAGAATCTCCGGATTGATCAGCACATACGCCCCATGCTCGTCTCCGATATCAATCACGACAATCCGCTTGAGGATCCCTACCTGCGGAGCCGCCAGACCAACACCGTTCGAATCATACATCGTATCCAGCATATCTTTGATCAGCATTTTCGTGCGCGGGGTCATCATCTGAACCGGGCGGCATACCTTTTTCAGCTTTTCATCTCCGTAAATTCTGATTTGTCTCAGTGCCATGTTTGTTTCCTGCCTTTCCTGATTAAATTCTAAAACAGTCTTATACGACTATTTTCTAATGTATTTTCTAATGCCCTCAAAATGTGTTCTGAATTGAGCTTCCAACCATTCTTAAAGGTGTTCATTAACAGCTCTTAAAATATGTTCTTCAATATTTCTCTTCAATTGTGCTTTTTGATTGTGTTTCTGAATATACCCTTAATCGTATTCTAACATATATTCCATAAAAATACTTCACCGTTCAAAATTTATACTGATATCATGGAAGCCGCTGTTTATTTCAATATACTGCTCCATATAATTTTTTATCATTGTCAGGACCTTTGCGTCCCTGTGCCGGATGTACAGAACCATCCGGTACATATCCTTGATTTTCGCGACCGGCTCGTCGGTCGGTCCCATCATCACTGCCTGACATTTGTCCGACAGCTGCCGCGCAAAACGGGCCAGATAGCCGACCGCCTTTTGCAGGCTCTCCTGATTTTCCGCCGAACAGTGCACAGACATCAGCGAACCGGCCGGCGGATATCCGGACAGCCGACGGTACTCCATTTCCTGTTCAAAAAAGGGCTCATACGTCTGCGCCGCCGCACAGGTGATCGCGTAATGATCCGGCCGATAGGTCTGTATCACCACTTCACCCGGAAGATTTCCGCGTCCGGCCCGGCCCGCAGCCTGCGCCAGGAGCTGATACGTGCGCTCCGCCGCCCGGAAATCGCTGATATTCAGCGATAAGTCCGCCGCAAGCGCGCCGACCAGCGCGACTCCCGGAAAATCATGACCCTTTACAATCATCTGTGTGCCAATCAGAATGTCGGCCTCCTGCCTGCCAAACGCCCGAAGGATCTCGGCGTGTCCGTCCTTCCCCCTCGTGGTGTCCGCGTCCATCCGCAAAATCCGCGCTCCCGGGAGCGCGGCCGCCACCACCGACTCAATCTGCTGCGTACCGGCCTTAAACCCACCGATAAACTGCGAGCCGCAGACGGGGCACTCGTTCACGGCCGGCTGCGTATACCCGCAATAATGGCAGACAAGCCGCCCGCCCCGGTGCAGGGAGAGGGAAACATCACAGTGCGGGCATTTCATCACGTGCCCGCATGAGCGGCAGGAAACAAACCCGGCATATCCCCTGCGGTTGATGAACAGCATGCTCTGCTGCCCATGTCCGAGTACCTCCCGCATTTTTTCCAGAAGAGAGCGGCTTAAGATTGAGCTGTTGCCCTCCTGAAGCTCCTTCCGCATATCCACAACCGAAACCGTCGGCAGCGCATGACCGCAGGGACGGTGTTCCATCTTCAGCAGCCGACTCATTCCCCGTGTCGTCCTGTCATAGGATTCCAGCGAGGGTGTCGCCGAGCCGAGCACCAGAATCGCTCCCTCCAGCGCCGCCCGTTTTCGGGCAACCTCTCTGGCATCGTAGCGCGGTGTCGTTTCACTTTTATAAGAGGGCTCATGCTCCTCGTCGATAATAATCAGTCCCAGCCGTTCGAATGGGGTAAACAGCGCGGAGCGCGGCCCGATCATCACATCAATATCGCCAGACTTCGCGCGCTCAAACTGGTCATAGCGCTCCGCCTGCGAAAGCCGCGAGTGCAGGATCGAAATCCGGTCCCCGAATGCGTGATAAAATCGAACGACATTCTGATACGTCAGTGAAATTTCCGGAATCAGCAGAATCGCCTGCTGCCCGTGCCGCAGAGCCTCCGCGATCAGCTCCATGTAAACGGCCGTCTTTCCGCTCCCCGTCACGCCGTAAAGGAGAAATTCCGGGGCAGACCCGGTATTCGCCGGACAGTCTTCGAGCGCTGCGCTGCTGCGGAAGGCGTTCTGACCATTTCCGGAAGGCGTGTTTTTGCAGAAGTTCATCTGTTCATTTTCGGCAGTCCTTTCGCCGCATTGCTTTGCTGCGGCCATTTCACGCGTGTCCCAACTGTCACATATTGCGTGAATAGCCGCCTGTTGTTCCTCCGTAAGCGGCAGCCCTGTCACCGAATGCCCACCGTCATGTTCTGACCGGCTGTTTTCTGACCAGCCATGCTCTGACTGACGATGTTCCTTATCCTCCGGACTTCCCGCTATGCTCCGGCTGCCAGCATTCCCTCTGCCAGCTTCTTCTTCCAGCTGAGCTTCCTTCTGCCCTCTGCTGATTGTCTCCGTGCGCAGCTGTTCCAGAATCGCCGGTGTCCGGTAAACCTGCTCCGATTCGCAGCGGATGATCCCCATCTGCTCCATCGTGCGCAGCACCGGCTGCGTGATCCGAAGCGCTCCGGTCACCGCCTCCTGCGGCAATACCGGCTCCTCTATCAGCGCCTCCAGAAGCCGTGCGCGCGCCGTCTGATGCTTTTTACGGAATTCAGAGAGCTGCTCACGCGCTTCCTCCGCGCCGGGGACCAGCACGACCCTTTTTTTCTTTTTTTCCGGAGGTCGGCTCCGAAACGGCAATACCGTGCGCAGGGCCTGCACCGTCGTCGAACCGTAATAATCCCGCATCCAGAGCGCCAGGGCCGTAAGCTTCGACTGCGCATTTCCAATCTCATTGACGCGCCGGACGATCGTCTTGATTTTCTCCGGCGCACAGGCGGGCGTCGGTGAAATCCGAAGCACATATCCCTTTGTCTGCCGGTCGCCGCGCCCAAACGGCATTTCCACTACATCCCCCGGCTCCAGAGACGCCTCCAGCCCGGGCGGAATCCGGTACTGGAAGGTCTGATCCAGTTTATTGTGTGAGATATCAATAATGACATCCGCGTACAAACCCATCTGCCACCTTCTTACGTCCATCACCTGAAACCGATGCAGGACAATTTATGGAGAGCCACGCCGCGAAAATTGCTTCGCAATGACATGGCCTGCGTCCTGCACCTGAAATCGATGCAGAACAGTTTATGGAGAGCCACGCCGAGAAAAATTGCTTCACAATGGCGTAACAGTTTACTGGTTTTTGGCATCCTCCTCGAGAATCTCCCGGATCAGCACCCGCTCATCCATCGGGTACTGCACACCGCGGATTTCCTGATAATCCTCGTGCCCTTTCCCGGCGAGAACAATGATATCGCCCGGTTCGCCGTGATGGATTGCCCAGGCAATGGCCTCCTTGCGGTCCGTGATTTTTACATATTTGCCATCGGTTTTTTCCATGCCGGTCACGATATCCGCGATGATTGCCTCCGGCTCCTCAAACCGCGGATTATCCGAGGTGATAATCGTCAGATCCGCCAGACGGCCGGACACCTCGCCCATCTCATAGCGGCGAAGCTTCGAGCGGTTGCCGCCGCAGCCAAACAGGCAGATCAGGCGGTGCGGATGATACTCGCGCAGCGTCTCCAGAAGGCTCTGAAGCGCCATCGCATTGTGCGCATAATCAATCATCAGTGTAAAATCATCCGATACCTTAATCAATTCCACGCGGCCCTTCACCTTCGCGCCCTTGAGCGCCCTGCAGATCTCCTCCGGCTGTACTTGAAAATGGCGGCAGATCGCAATCGCGGTCAGCGAATTATACACACTGAATTTGCCCGGGATATCAATCTCCACATCAAAGCGGGTTTCGCCCGCATTTTCCCCGTTTCCATTTTTATTCTTCCACGAGACCGTATACGCGATGCCCAGATATCCGGGGTGCGACACCAGCTTTAAATCCTCCGCCCGCACGCCCGCGCTCTCCGACAGGCCAAAGGTCTCCACCTCACAGGTATGCCCCTGCAGAATTGCCTCCAGATGCGGATCGTCTGCATTCAGAATTCCATATTTACACTGTTTAAACAGGCGGCTTTTGCACTCCAGGTAATCCTCAAAGCTCTTGTGCTCCGCCGGTCCGATGTGGTCCGGCTCGATATTTGTAAATATACCGATTTCAAACGGAATCCCCGCCGTGCGCCCGAGCATCAGTCCCTGCGAGGAGACCTCCATCACCACCACCTGACAGCCAACATCCGCCATGCGGCGGAAATACTCCTGAATCGTATAAGATTCCGGAGTCGTATTGTGCGCCGGAATCACCTCATCGCCAATAATCGCCTCAATGGTGCCAATCAGTCCGACTTTATAGCCAGCTAGCTCCAAAATCGACTTTACCATATAGGTCGTCGTCGTTTTTCCCTTCGTCCCGGTCACACCGATAATCCGCATCTCATTCGCCGGATACCCGAAATACGCCGCGGACATCAGCGCCATCGCATAGCGCGAATCCGGCACCCGGATGACCGTCACATCCGCGGGAGCCTCCACCGGTTCCTCCACCACAAGGACCTTCGCGCCCTTCGCCACCACGTCCGGCACATAGCTATGACCATCCGTCACTGCGCCCTTTATGCAAAAGAAGAGGGAACCCTCTTCCACTTTCCGTGAATCATTGATCAGATTCCTCACATCGGTGTCAACCGTTCCCTGCACACACTCATAATCAATCTGTTCCAACAGCTCTCCCAGCCTCATACTCCGGTTCTCCTTCGTTTCTTCTTGTTATAAAATATGATATTCTCGAATTCTGTCACAAACCAGCAGCCCGCTGCAGCAAACACAGCGAACTTCTTGTAAATCACATTTTACCACGTCCAGTTCATATGGGCAAGACGCAAATCTCCGACGACTGCTTTCCTGTCAGAAGCAAATGTTCGGCTTACCGCTCTTCATTTTCCTGCGTATAGCGGTCAGTCTTTTCTTTACTTACCGGCCGTTTCTCCCTGCATATAGCGGTCAATCTTTTCCTTTTTATATGCTTCGTAGCGTCCCTGCTCGATGGCTTCGCGGATTTCCTCCATCAGATGATTGTAGTAATACAGGTTGTGCAGCACACACAGCCGCATGCCGAGCATTTCCTTTGCCTTGAGCAAGTGACGGATGTAGGCCCGGCTGTAATGGCGGCAGGCCGGACAGCCGCAGCCTTCCTCAATCGGGCGCGCATCCAGTTCATATTTAGCGTTAAACAGATTCAGCTTGCCATCGTTTGTATACACATGGCCATGCCGCCCGTTGCGGCTCGGATACACGCAGTCAAAAAAGTCAACGCCGCGCGCAACGCCCTCCAGAATGTTGAGCGGTGTGCCAACCCCCATCAGGTAGGTCGGCTTGTCCTGCGGCAGATACGGCACCACCTCGTCCAGAATGTGATACATTTCTTCGTGAGACTCCCCCACTGCGAGCCCGCCAATCGCATAGCCATCCAGCTCCAGCTCGGAAATCCGCTTCGCGTGATCAATGCGGATATCCTCATAAATCGCGCCCTGATTGATGCCAAACAGCATCTGCCGCGGATTAATCGTATCCGGCAGCGCATTCAGCCGCTGCATCTCATCCTTGCAGCGAACCAGCCAGCGGGCCGTGCGGTCGACCGAAGCCTGCACGTAAGCGCGGTCCGCTACACTGGACGGGCACTCGTCAAATGCCATCGCGATCGTAGAGCCCAGATTGGACTGAATCTGCATGCTCTGCTCCGGCCCCATGAAAATCCGCCGTCCGTCTATGTGCGACTGAAACGTAACGCCCTCTTCCTTAATCTTGCGCAGGCTCGCCAGGGAAAACACCTGAAACCCGCCCGAATCGGTCAGAATCGGCCGCTCCCAGTTCATAAACCGATGCAGGCCGCCCATTTTTTTCACGACCTCATCGCCCGGACGCACATGCAGATGATAGGTATTCGACAGCTCAATCTGCGTGCCAATCTCGTACAGATCCGTCGTCGCCACAGCTCCCTTGATGGCCGCCACCGTTCCCACATTCATAAACACCGGTGTCTGAACCGTTCCGTGTACCGTTTCAAAGACCGCGCGTTTCGCGCGGCCATCCATTTTGATAATTTTATACATGTCATTCTCCTGTGTGTTATCGTTCTTTTCCTCACAGCATGAATCCTCACAGTCCTGCGCAGCCATTCCTGACGCTACAGGCCTGTGAGGTCTGAATCTTATCTGTGCAGACCAGTGAGGTCTGAAATATCTGCAAGCAGAACTTACTTTACGGTAATCTTACACTTTGCTTTCTTCCCATTCGCGGTAATCGTAATCGTCGCCGTTCCCTTCTTCTTCGCCGTGATTTTCCCGGTCTGATCGACCGACACCACTTTTGAATTCGAAGACTTCCATTTTACCTGCGTTGTCGCTTTCGAATTTTTTACTGTATAGGAAAGGAATTGTACCGTACCGGCCGTCACGCTCAGCTTTTTCTTCTTAAAGCTAAGCTTCGTCGCCTTTACCGCCTTTTTCACTACTTTTACGGTAATCGTCTTCGTTACATTGCCCGCCTGAACGGTGATATTCGCTGTGCCCGCTTTCTTCGCCGTAATCTTGCCGGAAGCGCTCACCTTCACCACAGACGGATTCGAAGAAGTATACGTCACCTCGTCCGTCGTATTCGCCGGCGCAACAATCACGCCAATTTTCGCAGTGCCTTTTACCTTCAGATAAATCTTAGAGCGCGAAATCTGCAGGCTCGTCGCCGGAACGGAACCGGTATCCGCAGAAGCGCCCGCGCCCGTGTCTGAAGCTGCGTTCGACGCACCGGACGGATTTGTTTCGCTCGCCCCATCATTTCCTCCTGTGGAACCAGAGCCGCCTGTTCCGCCTGTCGCGTCCGTTTCACCTGTTAAGTCCGTGTCGCCCGTTGTGTCCGTCGATGATGAGGAATCCGCCAGTTTTTCAATGGATTCTGTATACGTAGTGCCGCAGGTCTCGCAGGTATAAGTACGCACGCCTTCTTCCGTCGTGGTAGCCTCCTTCGTGACCGTACCGCTGTCATAGCTGTGGCCAGTCGCTGCTATCACTTCCTGCGCTGTCAGCACTTCCCCGCATACTGAGCAGTGACTTCCCGCCGTCAGGCCGGTCGCTGTACACGTCGCTGCTACCGCCGCATCCGTCACCGCTGTATGGCCGGTCGTCTCTATCGCCTCTGTATACGTAGCGACACATACTGTACAGGTGTAGGTCATCACTCCGGTTCTCGTGCACGTCGCTGCTGTCGTAATTACTCCTTCGTCATAACTGTGACCCAATGCCGCGATTGTCTTCTGTTCTGTCAGTACCTCTCCACATACCGAGCAGTGACTTCCCGCCGTCAGGCCGGTCGCCGTACACGTCGCTGCTACTGCCGCATCCGTCTCTGACGTGTGACCAGTAGCGATAATCTCCTCCGTATACGAATCTCCACAGGTCGCGCAAGTATAGGTCATCACTCCATCTTCCGTACACGTTGCCGCTGCCGTTACTTCTCCTGCATAGCTGTGACCCAGTGCCACGATTTCCTCTGTATACGAATCCCCGCAGGTCGTACAAGTGTAGGTCTTTACGCCTGCTGTTGTGCACGTCGCTTCTGTCGTTACTTCGCCATCATAACTGTGACCCGTCGCTGCGATTACATCTGTATATGTATCGCCGCATGTCACACAGGTGTAGCTCATTACTCCAGCTTCCGTACACGTCGCTACTGTCGTCACCACTCCCTCATCATAACTGTGACCCGTCGCTGCGATTGCTTCTGTATATGTATCGCCGCAGACCGCGCAAGTGTAGGTCTTTACACCATCTTCCGTGCAGGTCGCTTCGATCGTCACCACGCCTTCATCGTAGCTGTGACCCGTCGCGTCAATTACCTCTGAATACGTATCACCGCAGACCGTACAGGTGTAGGTCCTTACGCCATCTTCTGTGCAGGTCGCTTCGGTCGTCACCACACCTTCATCGTAGCTGTGACCCAGCGCATCAATTACTTTCTGCTCCGTCAATACCTCCCCACACACAGAGCAGTGACTTCCCGCTGTCAGCCCGGTTTCCGTACAAGATGCTGCCACTGCAGCATCCGCTACCTCGGCATGACCGGTCGCCGCGATCTCCTCCGTATAGGTATCGCCACAAGCTTCACAAGTATAAGTCATCACTCCCGTTTCTGTACAAGTCGGTTCCGTTGTCACTACGCCCTCATTATAGCTGTGACCTGTCGCTTCAATTACCTCCTGTGCAATCAGCACTGCCCCACACACGGAACAATGACTTCCCTCACTCAGGCCAGTTTCCGTGCAGGTAGCTGCCACTGCAGCATCCGCCACCTCCGTGTGGCCCAGCGCCGCAATTACTTTCGTATAACTGTCTCCGCAGGACGCACAGGTATATGTCAGCACACCGGTCTCCGTACACGTTGCCGCAGTTGTTACCTCCCCGTCATCATAGTTGTGACCCGTCGCCGCGATAGTTTCTGTATAAGTATCTTCGCAGTTCGCACAGGTATACGTCAACACTCCATCCTCTGTACACGTTGCCGCCGTCGTCACCATACCATCATCATAGCTGTGACCCGTCGTCGCAATGGTTACCGTTTTTGTCCCAGTATACTCCTTATTGCTCAACTCAGCCACCGCGGTGTATACCGTCTCTCCATCCTCTGTACAGGTCGCGTCCGTCGTCTCAGAAGTCACCGTGCAGTCAACCAAATATGTCTCACCGCAGTCCGTGTCTGTACAGGTGAACTTTGCCGTACATGTAGAAAAATCCTCCGCCCAAGTGAACTCCGGCTCTCCATACGTATGCTTCACATAGCCGACCCATGTGATATCTCCGCCATAATCCAGTAAAACATCCTCCGTCCAGGTGGAATCGTTCGACGGATAATTTGCCGTCGCTGTAACATCCGTAAAGCTGCTGCTCTTTATAGAAGGTGCCTCTCCCTCAAACGTAATACTGGTCAGAGCAGTGCAGCCTATAAATGCCTTATAGCTAATGGTTGTAACTTCTGATGGAATGATTATTTCTGTCAAACTCGTACAGTAGCCAAATGCATACTGATCAATGGTCGTTATACTGTCCGGAAGTGTTATTTCAGGAAGTGCTGAAAAGTAACAAAAGGCAAAAATTCCAATGCCAGTAATTTCTTCTCCAAGAACAACCTCCGTTATTCCAGACCGGGCTGCCGCCCACGGTACATCACTGGTGGAATCATGATCCGGAATCGCACCGGTTCCACTGATGGTGAGCGTACCTCCCTGAGTGACCGTCCATGTCAAATCATCTCCACATGTGCCAGAAAGTAGTATTACGGAAGCCTCCGTCTCGCTCAGCTGATAATCCGTCTCGTTCATTGGGTAGGACGCATTAAATTCATCTGTCGAATACTTGCCATCCCTCGTATGATCGCCAAAATTCGCATTACACCGCAGATAATATTTATAGCTAATGGGCACCAAAGCCGTCCGTGTGGTTGTAGCATCCCAGGTAGAGTCAACATTATAATAGTAATCTCCTAGCTTCACAATATTCCACGCATGTCCACCGCCATTTCCGGTGCCGGAAATCAGCCTGGCATCTATCCCCGCCATGAGCATCATACGATACAGAAGTGCGGCATAGCCCTGGCAGACAGATGTACCGTTTATTAACGCAGCATAAGCGCTATATTTCAACATATAAGTCTCATCTTCCAGATTGGTATTATCATACGTAACATTTTTACAGATGTACTCATAAATTGCACTGATTTTTTCGTAATCCGATTTCGAATCCAGATCCAGTCCTTCCATGACCGTCTCCAGCTTTTCCGTAACTTCCGTCTCCTGCGCTGCCGTTGTATAATAAGTCATAGTGCAGGTGATTGTTAAATAATAGATTCCACCGCTGAGAGATCGGCTAATTAAATACGAGCTGCCACCGTAATTTGCAGAAATATAGTCTCCCTCATCTGCCACACCCGTGTGTTCCAAAGCGGCGCTAACAATACTTTTAGCAATCGAACTATCATAGGTTTCCATCTGATAATAAACAACAATGGTTTCCTGTCGATTGACCATCGCCTCACGAACGATCACCGCTGCCTCTTCGACCGTATCCAGATACTCCACATCGTCGCTCGCTACAGACGGAACATCTTCCAGCTCCCGCGGCTGGTTCAGATCGGACTCGTCAATAATTCCCTCATATAACGGGTTAATATATGTAAATTCCTCAACAACCACTTCTGTATTATCTTCCGTATCATCCAGCGAAGCAACTGCCGCCTCGTCAGAGGACACCTCCTCTACAGATTCTACGATAATGGAAGAGGCCGCAGGCAGTGCGTCTGTGTCATCCTCCTCATTGAACCCCCCCCCGTCTCGCCATTTTCGGTCTCAGTCTCTGGATCGGCGTCCGTTCGTTCCGAAGAAATCTGCGCATCCTCAGAGGCCTCTGAATCCTCAGAATCTTCTGACCCATCCACAATCATATCCGCATCCATTTCAGAGTCTTCTGACGATGCTTCTACCGCAGTATCGCACCCCTCAACAATGAGATCGGCCTCGCCCGGCGCATCCCCTTCCGCTGCAGACACGCTCATCACTGAGGATACACTCAGAACAAGTGCCAAACAAAGTGCTGTCCACCGTTTACATCCTTTTCGCATCATTTTTTCTCCTTCCTCCCACAAAGTGGTTCTGGACAGTCAGCATCATATCGTATAAATTTCGTATGTTTTCCGACCGTCCAATGAATAAAAACAATCCGTTTTTTCTCCCGATATTTATCTGAAATCCTGAACACAAGCCGAGCCATCGCCTGTTGAGCGATTTTTCATGACCAGACTTTCTATAGAATAATATAATGTAGAAATTCCAAAAATTCAATATGATGTGAGCGATTTCTGTTACTTTTTTATTCATTCTATAAGTAATACACACATAATCCCAGGTATGAAAACCATCTGCGCACTATAAATGCAGCCGATGGTTTTTCACTTTTCAATGCAAACGTTACATTGATGCTTAGCCTCGTCCACCGATTCTCCTATGTTTAAAGAATACAAAAGTACCTGGCCTGTGTTTTTATATTTTCAATAATCAGGTCGAATCAAAATTGTGAGTTATACTTTATATATTTCGTGTATTTACAATCTTTTTTGGAATATCATTCGAAATTTTAATAATGTCTTAATTGTTTTTCATTATGTTTGTGTTATATTAATCATGTATTTAAGCACGTTTCATATGACACAGGACATTACATGTCATGCATATGCCGCCTATATCGCATACTCCGCCTCGGATGTGACGTGTGACCACAGAACGTTTTTCACGTGGAAGGTTTTCTTGCAGACAAATTTTCTCGCAGATGATTTTCTCAAAATCTTTCTGCGCAGGCACTACCAAAACGCTGAAAAAAATGATATAGTAAAGGAGATTTCTATGACACAGACAGACGACAATTATCTTTAGTTCCCGCCCCCATTTATTAGCACAAATGAAGGCGGAGAAACCT
>JAJQHZ010000067.1 GCA_021199475.1 Lachnospiraceae bacterium | reverse complement strand
GCCGGACAATAGGCCGCGAAATTAGTCCCGAAATACGGGAAGTTATCGTATAAAATACACATAGACGATTAATATGGGTGTTTCTCGAACGCCGCAGGGTTCTCCCCTAGTCTTTAGGAAGCCGTGAGGAAGTATCATTATGCCCCTGTACAGTCATCGCGTCCGGTGTGCCAATACCGGGTTAAAGCCAACGCTTATCGCTCGCGGAACAGCTTCTTTCATCACCTCCGTGCTGTTCGGTCTTCGCGGCGCGCCTTGTTCGCTCGTGTGCAGGTTATGTACCTGTAATGTCATCCATATGAAGTTGTCAATGTGCGGTAAATCGTCTGAATTTTTGAATCGAAAGGGAAAAACAAACGCCGCTCTATTAAGCTTATTTCCTGTAATCCAAATCAAACTCCGGTATTGTCAGAATCAGCTTTGTTTCCAGGCGCCGACGCATATCCTCATCCACAAATGAATAATAGCGGCCCGCGCTGTCATATCCCGTCCTGGTAGAAAGCTTTGTGATATAATCTTCAAAATGCTTCAGCACAATGTTGACTGCATCCGCATCACCAGCTGTAGCAGCGACGATAATTTCGTATGGAAGCAGGTTCCCTGACATGCTCCTGCCATACTGCTGTTTTCTTCTGTGTTTTCTTGTTTTACTCATGGGCATTTCCCTCCATAAAATCCTTCATCAGCTTCAAAGATCTGTTTCTGCGGTATGCAACTGTCCTTCTTACAAGGTTCATCCGCTCTGCGATTTCCTTATCGGTAAAACCGACTATGTAAAAAAGCAGTACAATCTCCTGCCTGTCCTCAGAAAGCGACCGCAAAGCTTCTGCAAGCAGCGCATTTTTAATCATCACTTCAAATCCTGTCATCCTGAAACGCTGATAGTCTTCATAGTACGTGTCGCACTCTGCGAGCTGTTCCAGTTCTTCTTCGGTGATCCGGGACAACGAGATTTCATGCTTCCGAAGATAATTCTGGTGTCTTTCAACATCAATCGCTTCATTCTTCAGTATCTGTTTGCAGTATGCATCAAAAGAATGTCGTATGTGTTCATGCGAATAAGGTTCCAATTTCTCACCTCCTTTCGCTTTCGCAAAAGGCGGTTTTTTTCCCTTTCGCTCTTACTACGAACAGGAGGCAATTCATTGGCAAAATTCCGCAGAGAATTATTTTGAAAAATGCATTTTTCACAGAATCTTCACAATTCAAATTGCTGTATTGAGCCATAGCAGGCTCATAAAGCACACTTCTGTCACAGCACATCAAAAAACCTCCATTTCAACCCGTAGTTTTTCTGGTCGGTTTGAAATGAAGGTGGAGATCTGCACCCACGTGCAAATGATTTAATTTCAGAATACATGAACTGGAATGTACCTCTATGGGCGCAATTCGCTATTAAACTGTACTGAAATTCACGTTACTTATCATTATGTTGAATATTCTTCCCGTGTTAATTTTCTCCTTTCTTCTTAAGCGTACCAAAAGTGAATTCTAATGTATGTATTATCTGCATTGCGATGAATTCCGGGAAGAGAATATGTGTTGTAGAATCTATATGCGAGGTGAATTATAATGGAGGAGTATGAATTTACTTATAACCTTGGAGATATCATAAAAACTGCCAGAGAAAAAGCTGGGCTTACACAGGAACAGTTAGCAGCTTTAGCCGATATCAAGTCATCCAATACTATTTTACATATTGAAAACTATCATGGAAATCCGCAAATGAAGGTTCTTTACCCCTTGATTCGTGCACTCAAAATTGACGCGAACGACCTTTTTTATCCGGAATTACATAAATCTTCTTCTGCATTACGCCAGTTGCAGCTTATGATTTCAAGTTGCACCGAAGAAGAAGCCGTGACACTTATTTCGATTATCGAACCGATCATGGCTGCAATCAGGAATAAGAATGCAAAAGAAGTATAATAAGCAACAGTAAACCCACATATATCCTCTGCACTGATTCATGCAAAACGTATTTCGTCACGATAAATATTTCAATTCAAACAAAAAAAGCAGAGCAACACCTCCAACTGATACGGAGTTTTGCTCTGCTATTTTATATTTCATGGTGTACAACCATCTTGAATTGCACGACATCTATAAGAATTTCCCTTCTACACTTTGGGCAATACAAAGGGAAATTTACCAAAACCGTATCGTAGTACACCTTGGTTCTGGTCTTTCCTTTACAGATTGGGCAATGTATCCATCTTGGTTTTTCATCATGTCCTTCCATAAAATCACCCGTTTTACTTTTTGCTGCATATGCTCTGCGTCTGGCGTCTGGCTGGCAGCAATCTACCTCTATCTTGATTTATTCTCCCCGTTGTTACTTATTTGATACCTGTTATCGGTAGTTCTGTATAATTTCTGAATATTGTAATGTGTCATTACTATACTGCTGATCATAGTATTCTCTTACGATAAGAGTGAATATCAAAAAATAAAACAAAAAAGTGTGTGACCACCGACTCCCGGCAATGACCACACACAGAAAAAGCGTTTATCATTATAGCAATATAACTACAACTGCAATTCCTACTCCCCAAAATATCTGCAGCAATAGCAACTTATACTTATCCTTCAACTACAACTACATTCATTTTCTTTTCGTTTTATATCTTGGACACATTAATCAGGCTTCGCCGTCACTTTCAGCGTCATCGGCCTCTTCTTCAGCTGTGTCGGCATTCTCCTCCGCGTCAGCTTCTTCATCAGATGCCGCGCTGATCAAGGTTAGGGTGTCAATAGCGCCATCCTCATTCATTGTAAATGTAATTATGTCGCCTATCTGCAAATCAGAAGTATCCATTTCCTCTGTCTCTACACTTTCTATATCCTCTGTATCTGTGCTCTCAGCATCAGCGTCCTCACCGTCCGCATCTTCGTCCGAAACATCTGCGTCAGCTTCCTCAGCATCCTCATCGGCAGTATCCGCTGCCTCCGAATCTGTGCCTTCTTCTGCGGTGTCTGTATCTGCTGCTTCTTCTTCCGTGCCAGAATCTTCAGCAGCGTCAGTATCTTCCTCAGCTTCCTCTTCCACAACCGTTATTGTTTTATAATCGATCAGCGAAACAGCAGATATATCATCTGCAAAAGCTGCTTCTACTTCTTCTCCACTAAGAGTCAGTGTTCCGATTGATTCATCAGATGTGTCTTCTTCCCAGTCTCCAACGGAGATCACAAGACTGCCGTCATCATTGATTGATTCAATCCGACCGGTCAATTCCTCCTCTTCCGTTTCCTCTACAATTACTACATCTTCCTGCGCGTCCGTTTCCTCCTCAGCAAATGCACACACGGAAGCGAGTGAAAGAGCCATTCCTAAGATAATAGCCAGATATTTTTTCTTCATAATTGTTTTCCATCCTTTCTTTGTTGATGGAAGAAACAATAAATCCAAAATATGGTTATCCTGTGTCATAATTTATAAAACTTTCAGCGTATTTTGTGAAAATCATAAAAGAAATCTAATTTTTCTAAAATTTTCTTTAAACAGCGAGACATTTCTTCTAAATTTGTACTATTTCGTCTGTTACTCTCATGGGATTGGATATACAAGGTCATTCTGAATAACCGTTTTATTTTCATTAAAGAAAACATGAATCCGGTTCTTGAAAATATCGTGCTGCTCCATGAACTCGGTCACGACCAGCTTCATAGAGATTCTGCCATAGCCACAGGCGGCTTTCAGGAATTTAATAATTTTGATATGAGCGTCAACCGCATGGAATATGAAGCCAACATCTTCGCATCGCAGATTTCCCTGCCGGACGAAGAGATTCTTGACTATATTGAAAGCGGATATGACATTCAGCAGATTGCCAGTATTATGAATTCCGATATCAACCTGGTCGCTCTGAAAAACGATACGCTGATCTCACAGGGATACCGCTTCCGGCATCTCGAACATGAAAACACGTTTCTGCGGTATGACAAATAAGAATACTTCATACAGGGCATTTTTGCTCTCCCTGAAAATTCTATTCCTTTGGTTGTTCACAATGAAACCGCAGTTTATTAACTGTTTTCCCACAATTCAGTCATTTTTTCTTCACAGGGAATTAGTATCTTTTATTTCAGAAGCATACAGCAAGTGCTTTTAAAATCTTTCTTTTTCATACTCGCCGGGGTCAGGAATGATCCCGGCCCTCCCTTTTTTCGGCATATGAACCGTATGAGAAAAACATTTTTCACCGTCTCTCTTACAGGTATTCCTGCCAATACAGCCCTTCCAGCCATTCAACAATATCTCCAATCACTTGTTCCTGGCAAGCTTCATGCAGAATATCATGTCGTCCTGGGTAAAAGTTCAGGGAAACATCATTGATCTCCGCCGCTTTATACGCATTCATCAGCCGTTCTACGCCTTTCCCCATTTCACCTACAGGATCGTCTTTTCCGGAGAGAAAAAGCATAGGAAGCCCCTTTGATATTTTCTCAATGTTTTCTTTGTTGCCTGTAACCAGCATTCCTCGCAGGAGTTCCCGAAACAGTCCGGTCGGCATAAACTTTCCACAGACTTCATCCTGCATATAGTCATTGATTCCATCCGTGCTTTCACAGAGCCAGTCAAATTCCGTCTTGTTCGGCCTAAAATAACGGTTGTATGTGCCAAAGGACAGAGACTGTATAAGTTTGCTTTGATTCCCATCCCCGACCCGCTTTGCTTCCACACCGGCGATTGCTTTGGCAAATGAAATCTGTGCTGAACTCTGAAAGCCGGTGCCGATCAATATGGCTGCTTCTGTACTGTCAGGATAACGAGCAAGCACATCCCGTACAACGAATGATCCCAGAGAAAAACCGATGTTGTAAAATGGCACCGTCGGATACTGCTGTTTTAAGTATTCCTGCAGTCGGCGCGTATCTTTCACAAGATACTCCCATCGATAGCATTCTGGTTTTTCAGATTTTCCATGCCCCAAATGGTCATTCCCTGCCACTGCGTATCCTTTTTCCACCAGGGCATCTGCGAGCTTTCCATACCGTCCAATATGCTCCGTGATTCCATGGGATACCTGTACAATTGCTTTTGGATATCCTTCCGGCAGCCATTCATGGAAATGTATTTTTGTTTTCCGGTCAGACGACAGATAGTGCAGATCTCTTTCTATCATAGACATCCTCTCCTTCATTCGTTCAAAGAGAGCCTCGCCCTCGCCGGGTGGCATCCCATCCTGCGGACGGGATAAACCATTCCAAATTGCGCTATCGCGCAATGGCTCGGCCTACGTCCATGATTTGCTTCGCAAATCACGGACAAATGACTGATGGATTTTGCCACCCCAGGATAGCAATTGTTTTCGGGTCTTTCTCTCCGCCGAAATACTTATCCAGCACCTTTTGAAAAACCTCACAGCCTGGGTCTGCTATAGAAAACAACGTCATAGACGAGCGCAGTTTGAGATTGTCCGGCCAGCCCATCACTTCTTCTGCATCCGATGACTCCAGTTCTAACAAGGCTGAAGATATTTCCCTCAGATGTTCTCCCAGAACGGGGTGGCTGATGTATTCCCTTGCCTCATCCATCCCAGATATCGCGTAATACTGTGCGGTTGGACTATATCCAAGCCCCTGTATCTGTGGAAAAATGTACCACATCCAATGGCTCATCTCCTTTCCTGAACGGATTTCCTGCAATGCTCGCTTGTACGATTTCTCCTGTGCAGACAGAAATCGGTTTAATCCTTCTTCCATGTAGTTGCCTTCTTTCATAATTCATAGAAACTATTCCGTCTTTGAACAGCTCAATATGCATTCTTTTATCATTCGCTCAAATGATTCTGCAAATCTCAGATTATCCTCCTGAGTACGTTTTGCCGGGCCTTTTAAATGATTTTTGCTTTTGCTCCTCCTGGCTTTCTTGTTCAGGTGGCGCTCCATCAACATCTGGTCTATGTTCGCATCTGTGTACCAACGTCCACTCTGATGAATTGCATGCGCACCCTTCCCAAGAGCCATTGCTGCCACACCATAATCCTGAGTTACTACAATATCGCCGCGTTTGCACTGATTTACGAGTGCAAAATCCACTGCATCAGCGCCGGCTCCGATGACCTGAATGTCACTGTAATCAGATTCCAGTACGTGATTCGTATCACATAACAAAGTAACCGGAATATCATATTTCTTTGCAACTCGCTCCACAGTGTGAACCACTGGGCAGGCATCGGCATCAACTAAAATATTCATCCATCATTTCTCCATATAAGCACTGATTTATATTTTTTTACCGCATTAGTCTTTTCCGCAGACTTACAATCTTCCTGCATATACGGCTCCCCTGAGCTGATTCCGATAATCAGATAAGATTTTCTCTATTCGTTTGTTCATATCCGGATTCCGATAGTTTTCCGCATCTTGATTCAAACGTATCAAAAACTCTATCTCTGCTTTTGCATGACGCAGATAATTTCCTTTATTCCTCCGAACGTTCTTTACTGTCAGCCTGACTTGAGCCATATGCGCGCTCATATATGGAAACAGGCAATAATACAGTTCATCCTCTGCGAAAGAAAGATGTCCGAGACTGCCTCCGCTTTTATCAGCAATCATCAATCGTCCATTTCGGAGGGCAGCCGGATAGACATTTTCAGTGGCACGCAGGGAAGCAATTCTTCTCATAATATCCAGATTTTGCTTTTCTCCGATATAAGCACGAAAACGATAAATCTTGCGGTTCTCTTTATCAACCAAATCCGGCTCGGCTACTTTGGGTAGGCAATCTGCCGGTTCCACAAACTGCATGGCCAGGCAGTGAAACAGGCGTTCCTGGCTGGAGATGCGAAGGGCATCTGTATTTCCGGTAACATTGCATTCTGTTTCGACAGCGTCCAGTAAATCTCGCGCAGCATGATAAATACTCCGCAGAAACAATGGGAATTCTTCTTCATTCGGGTCCCACATGTATTTTCCATTGGTTACCTTTTGATATAGCCCTTCTGAATCAATATCCATGTGGTATGGGGCGTAAATATTTCTCGCTGTGAATACAGACTCATTTACACACTCTCTCCAAACGACTTCTGCTACGGCTTTCGTCAGGAAAAATTCTTCACTTTTGAGCAAAGAATAAGCAGCATTAATCCTCTGCGCAAATTCCTGGTGTTCTTTAGAATCCGTTCCCGCTGCATCCGGATGATATCGCCCAATCAATCTCCGAAATTTTATCTTAGCCGTTC
This sequence comes from Lachnospiraceae bacterium, assembly GCA_021199475.1. Lineage (GTDB taxonomy): Bacteria > Bacillota > Clostridia > Lachnospirales > Lachnospiraceae > Choladousia. The sequence goes on along the minus strand of JAJQHZ010000067.1, from coordinate 3,148 downwards.
TGCCATCATCTTCATCCGTAATTCCCAGAATTCGTTTTGCTTCTTCAATATCCATCTTCATCTAAAATCCTTAAAGCCAGTTTTCACCGTCCTCACATTCTTACAGCCCAGCAAAAAACAGCTCGTAATAATCATCTTCTGCTTCCAGCATAGGAGAGTTTTCTCCACCACCATTTGTGCTGCGCTTCATTGCTGCATAGGATTCTTCTCCTGCTGCAATCACATCCATTTCGTACACAGGATACCCCAGTTCGCGACACTTCGCGCAGAAAGCGGAAAGCGGATTCTTTTGCTCTCTTGTGCGAAGCAGTTCTTCCTTCAGATCGGCATCTTCCTGCGCTTTTTTCCTGATTTCATCCAGCATCTCCGCAATTTCCATTTCCGAACCTCCTGCTTAAGTTCTTGCTTTATATTGCAATATTTCTGGGCTGTAGTACGATTACCTGTGATCCTGAAGCATTCGTTGATGCGATTTCGATCTCACTTCCGGATAATGTCTTAACGTTATCCATGATATGTCCGTGATTCGCTCTGCGAATCATGGACGCAGGCCGCGCCATCGCGCCATTAGCGCGATTTTGCACGGCGCGGCTCTCCATTATCTCAGTAAACTCGTCAACTGTTCCTATCACATCATATCCAAAACTGTACTTCACACTCCTGTAATGCATCGGTATCACAATTTCAGGCTTCAATAAGCAGACAGTATCTGCCGCCTGTTTCGCATCTATCGTAAAATAACCTCCGACAGGAACCATAGCCACATCAAGATTCTGCAGTTTTTCCATCTGCTCTGGTGTAAGCTCACACCCTAAATCTCCAAAATGAGCAACGCGGTTTTCTCCATCATCAATAATGAAAATCTTATTCGGGCCACGCTTTTTCCCACACACTTCATCATGATAAGTTTCAATTACTTCCACATGAAACGGAAGCCCCGACCTTTCGATCAACTCAACTCCATCACGAAAGTTGTGGTCTGCATATTCATGACTGCAAAGAACCATGTCTGCTTTCTCGTGTACCGGAGTGTATCCAGGCACACTTCCATCTGCATACGGGTCAGTTATAATCGTATAGCCATCCTTCTCCAATTTGAAACACGAATGCCCTATCCATGTAATTTTCAACATAATCCCTCCATCTCAAAGCACCTGTTTATATGCCAATAATACGTTGTCAGATAATCTTACCATGCAGATGGTCGACTTCATGCTGAACAATCTGCGCTGTCCATCCATTGAGCTTCTGACATTGCTGTTTAAAACTGACATCCTGATATCGAACTTCGATTTCTTTGTACCGCGTACATTTTCTGACGCCTACAAACGAAAGGCAGCCTTCCTCTGTCTGAAAGGGTTGTGCTTTCTTTATAATCTCCGGATTATACATGATCAGATTCATAAATCCGATGTTCACTGCTATAATTGCCTTATTCACGCCAATCATATTAGCCGCCATTCCGACACACTCCCCTTCATGTGCCTTTAGCGTGTCAAGCAAATCCATAGCTGCCTGCTTATCTTCCGGAGTGGCCGGTTCCGCTTTCTGCGACAGGAAAATTACGTCTTTCATAATCGGCTGTATCATGTCTGATTTTGACTCCCTTCGTTTGCTTTCATCTGCCTCTCAATCCACGCCATCAAAACATCTACAACATATTTCTGCTGTTCTTCCGACAATTCTTTCCCTTTCGGTATCCTGTGCCATTTCTCCAGACAGCCTCTGCAGCAGCAACCAGTAGCGTGCTGCGCTATGAAAACGGGATGTCCTTTCATTGGGGTCTGCTTTCCATCATTCTTTGGCTCTGCAGGAGCAAGTCTCTGGCGGATAAAATCACAGGCATGAGAGCGAATAATATCCATCCCTTTATTCCTGGCATATGCAACATCGGCAGATTTTAGAGAAAAGCTGCTGCGGAATTTGGAACGTGACAGCCGGTTAAATAAATCAGCAAATGGCTCTGTATATCTATCTGTAGATTTATCTGAACCGCTATCCGACAATCCGACTTTGGAGCTATCGGGTTCTCTCCCATAAGGCGCTATCCGCTCGGCCACCATTGGCAGGTCTTCTGCATCCTGATCATCCTGATAGTAACTGTAAGGTCCAGTGGCATCTTTCTGCACCATTCCTGCTTTGGATGCATCTTTCCATCCGTTCGCAATCCGTTCTGCGAGCTTTGTATTTCTGGATGTTGTCGTTTCGTTGTGTGTAGCATAGGCGATCGCTTTTTTCTCGCCAATCAGCACAAAAATCTTTTTTGCACGGGTAACGCCAGTATATAACAGATTCCTCTGCAACATTACGTAATGACTCATGGTAAATGGCATGACTACAATCGGGTATTCAGACCCCTGCGCTTTATGAATTGTCGTAGCATAGGCGAGCGTCAGCTCATCCAACTCCGAAACATCATAGACAATACTCCGACCATCAAAGTCTACGGTCAATTCATTTTCTTCCATATCTACATTTGAGATAACGCCGATATCCCCATTAAACACTTCCTTATCGTAATTATTGCGCTGCTGCATCACCTTATCGTGCAGCCGGTACTGCGTACCGCCACGCTTCAAGAAGATTGTCCCGGGGTTCAAAGCCTCCTGTAAAACCTGATTCAGATTTGCTGCTCCGCAAACGCCGCGCTGCATCGGTGTCAATACCTGTATATCCGAAAATGCATTCACATGATAGTAAGAAGGCAGGTTCTTCGTACAGTATTTTACGAGCAGATCAACAACTTCTTCATTCGTGTCTTTTGCAGCAAAAAAGAAATCGGAATCCCGACCGCCACGCAGATCCGGCATTTCGCCTTTGTTGATTCGATGCGCGTTCATAATAATCCGGCTACCCTGCGCCTGCCTGAAAATACGGGTGAGGCGGACAACAGGAATACTCCCGGATGCAATAATGTCCTTCAGAACATTCCCGGCTCCTACACTCGGAAGCTGGTCGGTATCGCCGACCAGTATCAGCGTCATTTCTTCCGGAAGTGCTTTTAGAAGATTATACATGAGCATAATGTCGATCATCGAGCACTCATCCAGAATCAGGACATCACCTTCCAAAGGCTGATCTTCATTCTTCTGGTAACCTTCCGGCGGTTTATATTCCAGGAGCCGATGAATCGTTTTCGCTTCCATTC
>JAJQHZ010000059.1 GCA_021199475.1 Lachnospiraceae bacterium | reverse complement strand
GCCGGACAATAGGCCGCGAAATTAGTCCCGAAATACGGGAAGTTATCGTTTAAAGAACTCAAGGGGTACAAAAGTATATCTCAGGGATTATCCCAGAAATCAGGATTAAAATATATTTTTGATTTCCCGGATAAACTTTATGAATCGTTGTTAGCTCGTATGGAGAATGAGGAGTATAAATTATGCAATACATACTGTGACGAGATTTGCAATATTTCTGACGATTCAGATATTGTAAATGTATTACGGGGGATCCTTGAGAGTACAATCATCCAGGAAAAGTTAGAAACATTACTCTTTGAACTGCCCAAAAGAATAAAAAGGGCTGGATTCGCATATAACGGTAAAAACTATTGGGAGCATGTCAGGAGTATTTTTAAGCAGATTATATATCACAATATATGGAAAGCAAACTATATTCAGAATGGACAGGACAGAATCGTAGAGAACCAGTATAAAGCCTATTATGAACAGCTGGATATGGTAAAAATATTGCAGACTCAAAATAAAGTCAGTCGGGATTCTGCAGCAGGATTTATATGGGTGTTGAACACGTGTATTTTTATTGTCGCGGAATATAATTTCAAATTGGTAGTATAACACAGGAAACGAGGCTGGCAGAACAGCAATTAGTGTTGCCGCTCTCTCAGCATGATATGTTTTAAATCTGTTTGATTGTCACGGAATTAATCGGTATACTGTCACAGAAGTCTATAAGCTGTGCGAGAATATGGAGGACATTATGGGATGTTTTTCGGAAGCGTTGCATGAAATGGATAGAAATACGGTACAGTATATGATTGAAGAGCAGCAGGCTCAGATTCAGGAGCAGCAGGAACAGCTTGAGCTGTTATTTCGCTGACCTGTTGCTCTGCCAGTACCAGCGCGTGAAGACGGGATAGGAAGTCCAGACAGGATCTGACGCCATTGAATATTACAGCCCATATGGGCAATAATGTTCAACATAGCACTTGCGATCTTTTGGTGGGAGTGTTATAATGATTGAACGTAATAGCCCAAATGGGCAAAAAATTTCAATGAAGGTTGAAAAAAATGGAGATTAAGAGAGATTCTTATTTGCAGGAGCTAATTTCATACCAATGGGATGGGCAGGTAAAGGTTATAACCGGCATACGCCGCTGCGGAAAATCTTATTTATTGAAAATCTTGTATAAGAATTATCTGCTTGCGAATGGAGTGGAAAAGAATCAGATCATCACGATTGAGCTTGACCTTGCGAAGGACATAAGATACCGTAATCCGCTGGAAATGGCATCGTATGTCAGGAGCATTGTTGAGGAGAAGGAACAGCAGTTTTATCTGTTTGTGGATGAGATACAGATGTCTGACCCTGTTCCGAATCCGTACAATCCTGCTGGAAAAAAGATCACGTTCTACGATGCATTAAATGATCTGAAGGGACTTCCTAATTTAGATGTATATGTAACGGGCAGTAATTCTAAAATGCTGTCTTCGGATATATTGACTGAATTCAGGGGACGCAGTGATGAAATACGGATGCATCCGCTGAGTTTTTCGGAATATTACTCGGCAGTGGGTGGTGATAAAAACGAGGCATTTGATAACTACGCATTTTATGGTGGTATGCCGCTGATTTTATCAAGATCGACAGACGCGGCGAAAGTGAACTATCTCAAGGCGCTTTTCACCGAGGTATATATCAGGGACATCGTTGAGCGTAAAAAAATCGAGCGACCGGATGTCCTGGAGCAGATCATCGACCTGTTGAGCTCTTCTATCGGTTCTCTGACCAATCCATCACGGATTGCCAATACGCTGCGGTCAAGGCAGAATGCGAATGTTGCACCGAACACGATACGGTCATATATCGGACACCTTGAGGATGCGTTTTTGTTTTCTGAGAGCAAGCGGTATGATGTCAGGGGCAGGGCTTATCTTGATTCACCAAGCAAGTATTACAGCGAAGATCTTGGGCTGCGGAATGCAAGGATTGGATTTCGGCAGCAGGAGATGACGCACATTATGGAAAATATCATCTATAATGAGTTGATTATCCGGCAGTTTTCTGTAGATGTGGGAGTTGTCTATGGGAGAGAGTTAAATGAGAACAGGAATTCTGTTCGTGTACCGAGAGAAATTGATTTCGTTGCGACCACTGGCGGAAAGAAGGTATATATACAATCTGCATATGCTTTGCCTACGGAAGATAAGCAGCAGACGGAATTAAAGCCGTTTACTTTGACGCAAGATGCGTTTCCTAAAATGATCATCCGTAAGGATATAGGGAAAAGGTGGTACGATGAAAACGGAATTTTGAACGTTAATGTGATTGATTTCCTGTTAGATAAGGATATCATTTGAAGAACCCTTACAGTACGATTTCAGAAGGCATCGGCAAAATTGGAAGGGAGGTCTTGAAGATGCGCTGGGAGAAAGAAGGTATGCTGCATTTGCCGAGGGTCATGTTTGCCGCGCCGTCAAGCGGCAGCGGGAAAACGATGATTACTTGTGGAATTCTGCAGGCGCTCTGTGAGCGTGGCCTGCATCCGGCTTCTTTTAAGTGCGGCCCGGATTATATTGATCCGATGTTTCATTCGCAGGTGATCGGGACGCCTTCGCGGAACCTTGATACGTTTTTTACGGATGAGCCGACGACGCGCTATCTGTTCGCGAAGACTGCGAAAGATGCGGGGATTTCGGTGTTGGAAGGCGTGATGGGCATATATGACGGGCTGGGCGGGAGTTCGGTGAAAGCTTCTTCTTATGATCTTGCCAGGGCGACCGATACGCCGGTCATCCTGATCGTGAATGCGCGCGGCATGAGCCTCTCGGTGGTCCCGCTGATTCAGGGGTATCTGAACTACCAGGAGCAGTGCGATCCGGTGATGGCATGCATTCAAACAGCAGAGTGTTCTTCGACGAAGCGGTGCGATCCGGCGGCGTCATGCATTCGAACAGCAGAATATTCTCAGGAGGAGCAGTGCGATCCGGCGCAAGGCCATGCACGGTCGGTACAGAGCGGGCGGGAGCTTTTATCTGTGCGGGAAGAAAAGAGCGGCCGGAGACAAACGGGACAGATCCGCGGAGTCATCCTGAATCAGACGACGAAAATGACGTATCTTTTGCTAAAAGAGGAAATTGAGAAGCAGACTGGTGTGCGTCTGTATGGCTATGTCCCGAGGCTGGATGACGCGGCGGTGGAGAGCCGCCATCTTGGTCTGGTGACGCCGGGAGAGATCGCCGATCTGAAGACGCGGCTGGCGCGCCTGGCTGCCGAACTGGAGCAGTGCCTGGATCTGGATGGAATCCTGGCGCTGGCGCAGGAGGCGGAGGATTATGAGGACGAGATCCTTAAACTGCCGCAGGAGGTGGAGAACTATGCGAATGAGGCCATGGAACGGCCGCAGAGTATACACATAAGGAGGTCACCGGCGAAACCGGATATTCAATGCCTGAACGTCCCTCGCATCGCCGTTGCACGGGACGAGGCTTTTTGTTTTTATTATCAGGATAATCTGGATTTGCTGGAGACGCTGGGAGCGGAGCTTGTGCCATTTTCGCCGCTGCATGATGCGCTTCTTCCGGAGGGTATCGGCGGTCTGATTCTGGGCGGCGGCTATCCGGAGCTCTACGCGAAGCAGCTATCCGGGAATGATGCTATGAGAACCTCTATCCGGGAGGCCATCGGGGGTGGCCTGCCTTATCTGGCGGAGTGCGGGGGATTCATGTATCTGCATGAAACGATGGAGGATATGGATGGCAGGGCGTGGCCGATGTGCGGCTGCATTTCAGGAACCTCTTATCGGACACAGAAATTAGGGCGGTTCGGATATATCGAGCTTGGCGTGAACGTGGAACCCTGTGATGCAAATGGCGCCAAAGACCGGTCCGCATTCGCAGCTGGTTCCGGTTTTCTTCCGCCCGGCGAAACAATCCGTGCGCATGAATTTCATTATTTTGACAGCACGGATCCGGGGGATTCCTACATTGCGAGGAAACCGATGGGGAGCCGCAGCTGGAGCTGTGTACATGCCACGGATCACAGCGCGGCGGGGTATCCGCACCTGTATTACTGGTCGAATCCGAAATTTGCCAGGCGGTTTGTCGGGAGAGCGGCGGAATATGCCGTGAGGAAGTACACTTAGAAGATTAAAATCGATTTCTTGCGCAAAATGGCAAAAATTTAATTCTGGTTTATCCGGGGCAGGCAGGACGAGAGAGCAGAGATTCCTGTTACGGGAAACGGTTTCTTTCCATAAAAGGATAGTGACAAGGAATAAAGTAAGACTGAGAAACAGGAATGTAAAAATAAGGACTAAAATGGAAGCGTAAATGGTAGAAAGAACGTAAAAAGGATTATAAGCAGCGGGAGGGATATAGTTCATGGAGGAAGTACAATTTAAACAGATTCTGGAGACGATCGATCCGGGGGATGGAAAGGCGAAGGAGCTGTGCCGGACCCGTTGGAACAGCATTGCGAAGCCGCTCCACAGCCTTGGCTGGATGGAGGATGCGATCGCGCGGATTGCGGCGGCGCAGCACAGCGCGGATGTGCAGACAGCAAAAAAGATTCTGGTGCCGATGTGCGCGGACAATGGCGTTGTGGCGGAGGGCGTGACGCAGACCGGTCAGGAGGTGACCGCGATTGTCGCGGAGAATTTCCTGGATGAGAAGTCCTGCGCGGCGATTATGTGCCGTCTGGCGGGCGCGGATATCCGCCCGATCGATATCGGCATGGCGGTCGATACGCCGCGGGTCGAGAAACGGAAGATTGCATATGGGACAAAGAATTTTGCGAAGGGACCGGCGATGACGCGCGGGGAGGAGATCCGTGCGCTTATGGTTGGCATCGATCTTGCGAAGGAGCTGAAGGAGCAGGGGTACCACCTGATCGCGACTGGGGAGATGGGCATCGGCAATACCACGACGTCAAGTGCCGTGGCGAGTGCGCTGCTTGGCGTTCCGGCTGTGGAAATGACTGGCCGCGGAGCGGGACTTTCGAGTGAGGGGCTGAATAAGAAGATTCGCGTGATTCAGGAGGCGATTGATCGCTGGAAGCTCTATGAGGAGGAGCCGCTTGCGGTGCTCGCGTGCGTGGGCGGGTTTGATATCGCCGGGATTGCGGGCCTGTTTCTGGGCGGAGCGTTGTACCACATCCCGGTGCTGATCGATGGGTTCATTTCCTCTGTCGGGGCGCTTCTGGCTGCGCGCCTGTGCCCTGCGGCTAGGGATTACATGCTGGCGACGCATGTCTCGAAGGAGCCTGCGGCGCGCAGGATTCTGGAAGCGCTGGCTCTGGAACCGGCGTTGGATGCCGGGATGTGTCTCGGGGAAGGAAGCGGTGCGGTAGCGGCGTTTCCGCTGATCGATATGGGCGCGGAGATTTATTATCAGATGAGCACCTTCGACCAGATTCAGGTTGAGGCGTATCAGGAGCTTTGTTAAATTTTTATCCCCCCACGGGGCTTGTGTCGGTTTCCAATTCGATTTATACTTTGCTTCATCAGATGAGTCTGCTGCGAATGTCGGCTTACCCGCTCACGGGTGTCAGGCTGGCTGTGAACGGAAGCGGCAGAAGAGGAAAAGATAAGAATAAGAAACGAATTGGAGAGAGATGCGATGGGAGCTACACTGCGTAACGAAGATCAGAGCATGCTTCAGGACATACAGGATTACTGGTCGAAGCGCGCGAAAAGCTATTCGGAGGAAGTGCTTTACCAGATCGAGCATGAGAATGAGCGCCGCTGGATGGAGGTGCTGCAAACATATTTAAAAGGGATTCCCGGGAAAAAGGTGCTGGATATCGGAACCGGTCCGGGTTTCTTTGCGATTGGTCTGGCGAAGAGAGGCTACCAGATGACGGCGGTGGATTACACGCAGAAGATGCTGGAAGAGGCGAAAAAGAATGCGCAGAATCTGGCGGATCAGATCACTTTTTTGCAGATGGACGCACAGAATCTGGATTTCCCCGATGCAAGCTTTGACGCGATTGTTACCAGAAATCTGACCTGGAATCTGGAATCCCCGGGCGATGCGTACCGGGAGTGGCACCGGGTCCTGAAAAAGGGCGGTGTCCTGCTGAACTTCGACGCGGGCTGGTACAATTACCTGTTTGATGATGAAAAAGCGCTCTCCTTTGAGGAAGACCGGAAGCGGGTAAAGAACGCGAAGATCAAGGATTTTGAGGCGTATTCGGAGAGCAGCAAAATGGAAGAGATTTCGCGTAAGCTGATTTTAAGCCGCTGCAAGCGGCCGCAGACGGATATCGAGATGCTGCGGCGCGCCGGATTTAAGCTGATCTACACGGATGAGCAGATTGGCGATCAGGTCTGGAGCGAGACAGAGAAGGTGAACTTCGCTTCCAGGCCGATGTTTATGTTGCGGGGCGTGAAGTGAGTGATGACTCCTTAGGCGCTTAGAAACAATTTCCTGTGCAAAATGGCAAAATTCTGGTTTCGACTTGTTCAGGTTAGGACGAAGTGGCCGAAATAATAATAATACTCTGTCTTTTTTGGACCTTTTGAGTTGAATTTGCATTGCATTCGATGTATAATACATATGCAGAAAATGTGAAAGGAGTTGATTTCCGTGGCTAATTCAACGAATTTTAGCGTTCGTATGGACAGTGATATTAAGAAACAGTGTGAAGCTTTGTATGGGGAGTTGGGCGTAAACCTGACCACTGCGATTAACGTTTTCCTACGCCAGTCTTTGCGTGTTGGCGGTTTCCCATTTGATGTGCGACTTGAACATCCAAATAAAGAGACGGTTGCTGCCATGCTGGAAGCAGAACGTATCGCGCATGATCCTGCTGTGAAGCATTATTCTGATGTCGAGGAAGCCCTTCTGGAGTTGAAGAGATGAAGCGGGACTCACAGCGATTTGTTTGGTAAATAACGATTCAGGCCGACTGCCGCAGGTTTATCCTGCATGGCGGTTGGCCTGTTTTTTTGCACAGTTTTTTTCTGCACTTCTAACAGAACATCCTGCGCTATGCACAGGTACTTACGGTACAGTCCATCAGCTCCTGCGCGCTACTCGTTTTTCCAGCAGATTAAGAACGCCGTACAGCAGCATGGCGATTCCGCACAGGATCAGAATCGAGAGGATCAGGATGTCGAGCTTGAATACCTGACTGGAGTAGATGATCAGGTAGCCGAGTCCTTCTCTGGCGCCGATGAATTCGCCGATGACGACGCCGACGAGGCAGAGGCCGATGTTGACCTTCATATTGCCAAGTACAAGCGGGAGCGTTCCCGGGAGGATGACCTTTGAAAGGACGTCCTTTTTGGTCCCCTGGAGGGTATAGATCAGCTTGATTTTATCCGGATCCATCTCGGTAAAACCGGTGTACAGGTTCAGGATGGTGCCAAAGACCGCGACCGAGATGCCGGAGACGATGATAGATTTCAGGTTGGCGCCGAGCCAGACGATGAGCAGCGGCGCGAGCGCGGATTTCGGCAGGCTGTTCAGGACAACGAGGTATGGCTCGAGGATTTCGGACAGGGCCGTGTTGTACCAGAGCAGCACGGCACATCCAATGCCAAGCAGAACTACCAGCGCGAAGCTGGCGAGCGTTTCCGCCAGCGTGACGCTGGTGTGTCGGAGAAGGCTGCCATCCTTCCACATTTGCAGAAAGGTTTTTGCTGCTCGTGACGGACTGCTGAATATAAATCCGTCAATCCAGCCCTGACGCACGGCCGTTTCCCAGAGAAGCAGAAACAGGGCAAGGATCAGGATTCGGATTGCCAGGATTCGGTGCTGCCGCTGCTTTGATTTTTTTAAATATTCCTTTTGCGAGGCTGAGATTGAAAGGAACTCCTTTTTATCTGTCCTCATCTGCGTTCAACTCCTTCCACAGAAGATTAAAATAGCCCTGGAATTCCGGCGCGTTCCGGCGTTCGAGGGGTGTCAGGCGTTTCTTTATTTTCGGCGCAGACGTGTTGTCTGCATTTGCTTCGCGTGAAGAAAGTCCGGCGGGCTCTGCTGTTAGCTGCTCTTCAGCGGCAAATTTCACATCCAGGATCGCACGCAGCCTGGCAGGCCGTCTGGTCAGTACGAGGATGCGGTCTGCCATGCTGATGGCCTCTGAGAGATCGTGTGTTACGAGCAGAGCGGTCTTTTTTTCTTTTCGTAAAATTGCCGAGACGTCGTCACAGACGGAGAGTCGGGTCTGGTAGTCGAGAGCGGAAAAGGGCTCGTCAAGAAGGAGCAGCTCCGGATCCGGGGCGAGGGTGCGGATCAGGGCGGCGCGCTGCCGCATGCCGCCGGAAAGCTCGCCGGGGCGGGCATTGCGGAAACGCTCCAGACCGTAATCCTTCAGCATTTTTTCAACGCGCAGGCGTGATTCCTCGTTCAGACGGTGCTGGATTTCCAGCCCGAGCGTGATGTTCCGGTAGATGGTGCGCCATTCGAAAAGATGGTCTCTTTGCAGCATATAGCCGATTTTGCTTTTATCTGTTTTGCCATGAAATAAAATCGAGCCGCTTTCGGCAGGAAGCAGCCCGCTTATCAATGACAGCATCGTGGATTTTCCGCAGCCGCTGGGTCCTACGATGGCTATAAACTCAGATGGGTATACCCAAAATGAGATATCGGATAAGGCACACGTCTCACCGCTTTTGCTGTGATACGTATAGCTGACGTGGTTCAATTCCAGTAACGGGTTCACAGCGATACCTCCTGTATGCAATTTTTGGGAGCATAGTTTTGAAAAATGAACTGCCCATGGAGTCACAAAAGGATAACTCAGGCAAACCCTTGCTGTGCATGGACAGCCGTTCAAAAGCAATGGCTCCGCATGATTTATGATATGCGTCAGAGAAATTATCGTGTATCCGCTCCTGTTTCCGCAAAAGCTATAGCTGTGCATTTGCCGATACCGCGTGCCGCGCCTGTCACAAATCCCTTTTTGCCGTCCAGTCTCATTTTTTCGATAATACCCATGTCAGTTCCTCCTGATTTTTGAAAAACAGTTTTGCAAAAACGATTTACTAAAGCATTTACATAATAGACATTTTACGATGATTCGTCAATATGGGGAAAATTACAAAAATTAAAGATGAATTTTGTATGAATTGCACAATTATATTTGGGCGGTTATATGTTATAATCAATTTAACAAAATGATTTTTCAAAATCAACAGGAGGAAGCAACATGGAAGACAGCATTACACCCGGACGGATCAAACAGAACAATCAAAATCTGATTTACCATTATTTGTATGCCAATGAGGCTGTCTCTCAGCAGGATATCTGTTTTTCCCTTCATCTGAGCCGCCCGACAGTTACCAGCAATCTGGCTGAACTGGAAGGCAAAGGGCTGATCTGTAAAAGCGGGCGCATCAATTCCGAATATGTTGGACGAAAAGCTGTCGCATACAGCATTGTCCCGGACTACCGTGTCAGTGTGGGGGTGGAGATTCTTGAAAAAGAAATTAAAATAATTGTAATAGATCTGTATGGAAAGAAAATTGATCGAATGGTGTATGAAATACTCTACTCAGGCAGTGAAGCTTATTGTAAGGAAGTGAGTGATCAGATTCAGCATTTTATTCAGTCCCTTCAGCTGAGACAGGAACAGATTCTGGGTGTTGGCTTTGCACTGCAGGGTCTCATTTCTCCCGATGGGGAGCGCGTCATATACGGGAAAATACTGAACTGCACCGGTTTGTCAGTTGAAGCGTTTCGCAAGTATCTTCCTTATCCGTGTACTTTTATCCATGACGCGGACAGTGCGGCCGTAGCAGAGCTGTGGGCTTCGCCGGGGCTGAAAGATGGAGTATATCTGTCTGTCAGCAGGCATCTTGGCGCGGCCATCATCCGCAATGGGAAAATACTGACTGGCAAACATGGCCACAATGCTACAATTGAACATATCCAGATGAAGGAGGACGGTGCCGCCTGTTATTGCGGGAAAAGAGGCTGTATGGAAACGCTGTGTTCGCTTGACGCACTTTTACGTGGAGATGAAACGCCAGATACTTTTTTTGTAAATCTGCGCGCGGGGATGGACGACCATCTGCAGCGCTGGAACAAATTTCTGATGGATCTGGCTGCAGCAATCAACATGATTCATCTGGTATATGATACGGATTTTATAGTCGGCGGCTATCTGGCTCCTTACCTTCGGGAGGAAGACATTACGTTTCTGTATCAGAAGATCCGGCAGATGACTCCGTTCATTGAGGAGGATGATTTTCTGTCTGTAAGCAAAATGCCGGAACATAATATTACCATAGGAGCTGCGCTGCCGTACATTCAGGGATTTCTGTCATGACAGCATATGAAAAAGCAGCGCAACGAATGTGAATGCCGGTGAGGCACTTCGAGGTGAATATTAAAAATGACACTTTAAGGAAAAAATAACCTTTAGTTCCCGCCCCCATTTATTAGCACAAATGAAGGCGGAGAAACCTG
>JAJQHZ010000157.1 GCA_021199475.1 Lachnospiraceae bacterium | reverse complement strand
ATAAAAAAATCCGTCGTATAAGATTTTTTATCCGAATATTCGGATAAAAAATCGAATTCCGCCACTTATCCTTTCACTATCCGGATGGTATGACTGCTTCGGATAAGCTGTCCTGGAGAGGGTCGGCTGATGATGAAGTTGAGAGGTCAACTGGCAGTTCCGGGTGCGCATCCAGTAATGAGGACACTGCAGGGACGCATTTCGCAGTATCTTCTGACAGTTCGGGAGAGTCGATCGCTGCACTTTCGGATGGTCCTGTGCCAGATGCAAGCCGCCGCAAGATAGGCGGCACGCCAGATGCACTTAAGGATGTTTCTTTTGTAATCGAGCCGGGAGAGAGCGTCGGCATTGTCGGCCGCACCGGTGCTGGGAAGACGACTCTGGTTGATCTGATCCTGCGCATCTGGAATGTGGAGGATGGCACGCTGTTCGTAGACGATCAGGATGTGAATACGATTTCCATTCACTCCCTGCGTGCCGGGTGCGCATATGTGCCGCAGGATAATTTCCTGTTTTCGGACACAATTGCAAATAATATTGCGTTTGGCATCGATGGAAAAGGCCAAAGTACCCTCAACCGAAGGATTCGCGAGGCGGCTATAGCGGCGGATGTGGATGGAGATATTTCCGGCTTTCAGGATGGCTATGAGACGGTGCTTGGCGAGCGGGGCGTGACGGTCTCCGGCGGGCAGAAGCAGCGGATTTCGATCGCGCGGGCGTTGCTGAAGGATGCGCCGATTCTGATTCTGGACGATTCGGTGTCTGCGGTTGATACGGGTACTGAGCGCGTGATTCTGGATCATCTGAAGGAACGAAAAGGAAAAACGACGATTCTTATTGCGCACCGTATTTCCACGGTGGAGGAGATGGATAAGATTATTTTCCTGGAGGATGGCTGTGTGCGTGCGGTGGGGCCGCACAGGGAGCTGTATGAGACCTGCGGCGCGTACCGGAAGATGGTAGACCTGCAGAAGCTGGAGGAGGAGCAGAAACAGTGGAACTGAAACAAACATACCCCTTACTGGTTGTAGGTGCAATCATTGGGACGGTCAGTGCGGTGCTGATTCTGGCATATACTTTTGTAAAAGAGAAAAAGGAAACGACTGATTTTGAGCGAACCATGAAGGACAGCGAAATTATAAAGCGTCTGGTTTCCTACGCCAAGCCATACTGGAAGCAATTTTTACTGGTTTTGTTTCTGATGATTTTTACCATTTCGTATGCGGTCCTTTCGCCGCTGATCGTGGGGCGGATCGAAAATCTGGTGGCCGGAGATTTTGCGCTTCGTGCGCTCTACGGGTATGTGGCAGCGTTTGCGCTGATTCTTGTGGTATCGATGGTCTGCTCTTATTTTCAGGCGATCATTTTGCAGAAGGTCGGGCAGCGGATTATTTCAGATATGCGAGAGGAATTGTTTCTTCATATTGAATCGTTTTCACATGCGCAGCTGACACAGATCCCGGTTGGGAAGTTGGTGACCCGCGTGACGAACGACACCAACGCGATTTCTCTGATGTTCAACAGCCTGCTTCTGAAGCTGGTGAAGAATTCGTTTGTCATCGTTGGAATTCTTGCAGGCATGCTTTTCCTGAATTTTGAGCTGACGCTGATGGTGCTCTGCTTTGTGCCGTTTATCGTACTGTTTACCGTAGTTTTTCAGAAGTTCTCGCGGCGCGCATACCGCAAGGTGAAGGATTGTACGACGGATATCAATACCTGGCTGTCGGAAAATCTTTCCGGTATTAAGGTGACGCAGATTTTTAACCGCGAGGAGGCGAAAAACAGCGAATTTGCCGAAAAAAGCCGGGCGCTGGGACGGGCGAGAGGAGAGCAGGTGTTTTGCTTTGGCATTTTCCGGCCGCTGATCTATATGCTTTACATTGCCTCCATCCTTTGCCTGCTGTATCTTGGCGGCAGAGGATATATTAAGGGAACAACCTTTCTCGGTCAGACCATTACCAGCGGCACGATTGTGTCCTTTTACATGTATATCTCCAACTTTTTCAGCCCGATTCAGGAGCTGGCGGAGCAGTTCAACTGGCTGCAGTCCGCGTTTGCGTCTGCGGAAAAGGTGTTTTCGCTGCTGGATCTTCCTCTGGAAATGACGGATGATGAGGATGCCATCGACCTTCCGGAGATTCGCGGGGAAATTGAGTTTAAGGATGTGTGGTTCGCTTACCTGCCGGGGGAGTGGGTGCTCAAGGGCGCTTCCTTCCATGTAAAGGCGGGGGAAACGGCGGCGTTTGTCGGTGCGACCGGCTCAGGAAAGACGACCATCCTCGCCCTGTTGACCCGCAATTACGAATTTCAGAAGGGTGAAATTCTCATCGATGGCATGGATATCCGGAAAATCAAAACGGAGTCTCTGCGCCGCGCCTTCGGGCAGATGCTGCAGGATGTGTTCCTGTTTTCCGGAACCATCCGAAGTAACATTGTGTTGGACTGCGGGGGTGTCTCCCCAAAAACTGACGTATCGAACGGTGCCAAGAGGAGCAATTGTCCGGGTGATTCGTCCAGAAGCGGCGAGTCCGGCAATGTACTTCGGGCGAATGGAGCGGAAGCTGGTGCCAGAGGTACTACGTCAGGGATAGACCGGTTACAGCAGCCGACCTATTCCGATGAGGAAATTATGGAGGTCTGCCGCTATGTCAACGCGGATCGTTTCATCAACCAGCTGCCGCATGGCCTGAACGAGGAAGTGCGTGAGCGCGGCAGCAATTTCTCCGCCGGGCAGCGTCAGTTACTCTCGTTCGCGCGGACGATTCTCCACCATCCGTCGGTCATGATTCTTGACGAAGCGACCGCGAACATCGACACGGAGACGGAGCTTTTGATTCAGGAATCTCTGGAGCGGATGCGCAGCATTGGTACGATGCTGATTGTGGCACACCGCCTCTCCACCATCCGCCACGCAGATCAGATTTTTGTAGTCTCACACGGCGAGATTATTGAGCGCGGCACCCACGAGGAGCTGCTGGAGAAGCAGGGGAGGTATTACGAGCTGTACCGGATGCAGGAGCACCGGGAAAATTTATCCGGACAGTGAAATGTTCGCTGACCGCTCGCAGATATTTGAGGAGTGGATATTTTCCTGTAATTGTGTTATGATGCGTCAGGGAAATTCGAGCGACGCGGAAGAATTAAGTATCTTTTTTGATATTTTTGATAGAACATAAAAGCTGACAGGATTGAGGAGGATTGGTTGTATGACGGAGAAAACGGAAATTCACCAGGGATTTTTAACCGGGGAGCGGGCGCTCTTTCAGGGGCATGACCTGAAAATCGTGAATACGATTTTTGATGACGGAGAGTCGCCGCTGAAGGAAAGCAGAAATATCGAACTGGATGGTTGTATGTTCAAGTGGAAATATCCGCTCTGGTATTCGAAAAATATCGCGGTGAAAAACAGTACCTGGTTTGAGATGGGGCGGGCGGGAGTCTGGTATACCGATCATATTTCGGTGGAAGACTGCGCGATCGAGGCGCCGAAGAATTTTCGCCGCTGCCGGGATGTTACGCTGCGGAACGTTTCCTTTCCGAACGCTGCGGAGACACTCTGGAGCTGCCGGGATGTGCAGCTGGAGCAGGTGATGGTGAAGGGCGATTATTTTGCCATGAACTGCGAGAATATGGCAGTCCGCAATCTGACCCTTTATGGGAATTATTCGTTCGACGGAGCAAAGAATGTGGAAATCCGGGATTCGCATTTTCTTTCAAAGGATTCCTTCTGGAACAGCGAAAACGTGACGGTGTATGATTCGTTCATTTCTGGCGAGTATCTGGGGTGGAACGCGAAAAATCTGACACTCATCAACTGTACGGTCGAGAGTCTGCAGGGAATGTGCTACATTGACAATCTGGTCATGAAAAACTGCAAACTGCTGAACACGACGCTGGCATTTGAGTATTCCACGGTAGAGGCGGAGATCGACAGCCATATTGACAGCGTGCTGAATCCGTCGGGCGGAGTGATCCGCGCGAACTCCATCGGCAGCCTGATCATGGAAAAGGATAAGATCGACCCGGAGAAAACGGTGATTATCTGCAGAGAATAAAGACTTTTTTGAAATAGCAGCTGATGACAGGAGAAAACTTTACATAGGAGGCTGGCAGGATGGGATTTGATTTTGACACTCCGGTGGACCGGAGAGGAACGAATTCCCTGAAATGGGATGTGAAGGAGAATGAGCTGCCCATGTGGGTAGCAGATATGGATTTTGAGACCGCACCTGAAATTCAGGAGGCCATCGCTGCGCGGGCTGCTCACGGCGTCTATGGCTATTCGGTGCTTCCGGAAGCCTGGTATCAGGCCTATATCGACTGGTGGGAGAGCCGTCATGGATTTGCAATTCAGAAGGACTGGATGATATTCTGTACGGGCGTGGTTGCGGCGATATCAAGCATTGTCCGCAAGCTGACGACGCCGGCGGAAAAGGTGCTGATCCAGACGCCGGTCTACAACATCTTTTTTAACAGTATTTTCAACAATGGACGGGTGGTTCAGGAGAGTCCGCTGCTCTATGACGGAACGGACTACCAGATTGATTTCGAAGACCTGGAAAACAAGCTGGCCGACCCGCAGACGACTCTGATGATTCTGTGCAACCCGCATAATCCCATCGGCAAAATCTGGGATCGGGAAACGCTCGCGAGAATTGGCGACCTGTGCAAAAAGCACCATGTCGTCGTCATCTCGGATGAAATTCACTGTGACCTTACCGCTCCGAGCCGAGATTACATTCCCTTTGCTTCGGTGTCTGAGACCTGCCGGGAAAACAGCATCACCTGTATCGCACCGACAAAGACCTTTAACCTGGCCGGTCTGCATACATCGGCGGTTGTGATACCGAATGAGGTGCTTCGTCATAAGGTGTGGCGCGGCCTGAACACCGATGAGGTGGCGGAGCCAAACGCCTTCGCAGTCGATGCGACAATCGCGGCCTTCACAAAAGGTGCTCCGTGGCTGGATGCTCTCCGCGTATACATTCAGGAGAACAAAGAAACCGTCACACAATACGTAGCGGAGTATATTCCGGGTGTCCATGTTGTACCCTCGGAGGCTACCTATCTGCTCTGGCTGGACTGCAGCGAGTGGCTGGATTCCATGATAAAAGGGAAAACAGGCCTGTGGGATGGCTCCGAATGGAACATCGCACAGTATATCCGAAACAAAACCGGCCTGTATCTGTCATCCGGAAATCAGTATGGCGGGAACGGTGAGCGTTTTCTGCGTATGAATCTGGCCTGCCCGAAGACAAACGTGCTGGAGGGCCTGAAACGTTTGGAGGATGCGCTTGCTATGTAAAGACTTTTTGCATCGTGCTATTGGCGAAACAGGCAAGCGGAATATAAATGGAATTACGATACGGGCTACAGGGGCGAGGATAATAAATCAATGAAGCTGCCGTGGACGCATGAGAAAGAGACCATTGTGGTGCTGTAAATGGAGGCTGTACAATGAAAAATCGCTTCGCGATTGGCGCGGCCTTTGCTCATGCTCGATTGGCGAGTACGGACATGTAATCAGTGCGTGTGGGAAAAAAGCCCCATATGCGTGTGAAAAATGATAAAGTCAGGATTGTCAGAAATGCAATTATCTGCTATAACATAGTTGAATCTTTTGATCGGACAAAGGGGAGGTCAGGTTGAAAACTCAGCGCCCCGGTCTGTATCGACAGAATACATTTTTGGAGGAAGACAGTTATGAGATATCAGGGAATTATCTTCGATCTGGATGGTGTGATTTGTTTCACAGATAAGTATCACTATAAGGCCTGGAAGGCGCTGGCAGATGAGATTGGCGTCTATTTTGACGAGACCATCAACAACCGTCTGCGCGGCGTCAGCCGGATGGCAAGTCTCGACATTATCCTGGAGCGAAGTGAAAAGGAATATTCGCAGGAAGAGAAGGAGCAGATGGCCGCGAAGAAAAACGGGATGTACCGTGAATTGCTCGAGCAGATGACACCGGCTGACTTGAGCGAGGAAGTGAAGGCGACACTGGACGCGCTTCGTGCGAGCGGCGCGAAGCTGGCGATCGGCTCTTCCAGCAAAAACGCGAAGCTGATCCTGAACCGCATCGGTCTGGGTGATTATTTTGACGCGATCAGCGACGGCACGAACATTACACACTCCAAGCCGCACCCGGAGGTGTTCTTAAAGGGCGCGGAGTTCCTGGGGCTTGACCCGAAGGACTGCCTGGTCGTGGAGGATGCATTGGCCGGAATCGACGCGGCCGTCGCGGGAGGCTTCGACGGAGCCGGTCTCGGCGAAGCGGCGACTCACGAGAAGGTGACCTGGCCGCTGAAGACCTTTGCAGATCTGAAGGAAATCCAGGGGTAATTGCAGAAGATTTCAGGACGGCAAAAAGCAAAAGCAGAAAATTTCAGAAGAGAGCGGGAAAAGCAATCCCGCTCTTTTAAATGAGATGAAGTTCCGCCTTTAATGCGTCCTGAAGCACCTGTGAAAAATTAATGCCGGCTTCAGAAGCTATTTCATTCAGCCACTCCGGAATGGTCAGAGTCTTTTTAACTGCTTTATTATTATGCATTTTTCTGTATTTTAAAGTATCGCAGGCAATATAATTCACGAATTCCCCGTCCTTTAGTGTCAAGACGTTAACAGCTGAAGGAGAGGGAATCTCGCGGCCATCCGCTTCATAACCATAAAGAACAAGCGCAAGGACATCCTCTGCCATCATGAGTCCGTCCGCCATGTTATCACCACATGTGCAGCAGCCTTCCAGATCAGGAAAAAGGATTGAGTAGCCGCCATCGGTTTCCGGGGTAAAAATTGCAGGATATGCATATCTGGACAAAACGTTTCCTCCTAAAAAATATTGTTTAGCCAAGGGTAGGGGGACTTCATTTCAATCCCGCACATTTGAGAATGTTACTGGTGGTTCCAGTCTTTATTTCCCCCTTATGCCTTGGAACGGCAAATTGCGAGTTAGTGATCGGGCTGAACCAAATGGTATGATTGGTACCCTGCCGGACAATGGTGCAGCCATTACGTTTAAGCATTTTTATTAATTCCGAAGTTTTCATGAAAATCCTTTCGAACCCATTATAACACGTGTTGACACGTATGTCAATGAAAAATATTAATCCATGACATGATAAGATAATTATAAATACGCTAAAAATAATAATACAGATAAATAGTACCATTAATTCAATAAAAAAGCAAGACCATTCTCAAATCTATTTATTATTATCTTGTAAATGAGACAAATGATGAGCACTCCTGCCTGCAAGAAGATGCGGACAAGCATTTTAAATGGAAGTGTGTTTTGATACGTTTGATAAAGCTCCTGCTTATAGCATTCATCGATACCGCAGGCGCGGTTCTGACCGTTACAGAGACGGTATTCCCCGCCCCTGATTTTCATATGATGCTTGATTTTTCCGGATAACGTTTTTATAATGGCTTACATGATAATTGAGGCAGCTGTGAAACATCCGGTGGGGCGATTACAGACCATAAAAGCCTCGACGCAGTCTGAAGAATACGAAAATATGAGATCACCAGGGAGGACGGAAATGAAATACGATTTTACTACATACATGGATCGGCACGGAAAGGATTCGATTGCGGTGGATTCCATCGGGAGGATGCCCGGGTTTGCGCCGGAAAAGCCCCGGGAAGGGTTCGATGTGATCCCGATGTGGGTGGCAGATATGAATTTTCCAACGGTTCCGACGGTCTGTGAAGCAATTATCGAGCGGGCGAAGCATCCGGCATTTGGATATTTTTCAGAGGAAATGACCAGCTACTACAGCGATATCATACGATGGCAGACGGTGAGAAACGGGTGCGACCCGAAGGTGCTGACCGCTGAATGCATCGGCTATGAAAACGGCGTGCTTGGCGGTGTGATCTCAGCCCTGACAGCGTTTGCGGCGCCGGGGGACGCGGTTTTGCTGCACAGTCCGACCTACATCGGATTTACGAACAGCATTACGAACAATGGCTATCAGATTGTACATAGTCCGCTGGTGAAGGATGAGAACGGCATCTGGCGGATGGATTTTGAGGATATGGATCGGAAACTCAAAGCACATCACATCCATGTCGCTGTCTTTTGCAGTCCGCACAATCCCTGCGGGCGTGTCTGGGAAAAATGGGAGCTTGAGCGGGCGATGGAGATTTATAAGGCAAATGACTGCCTTGTCATTTCCGATGAAATCTGGTCCGATATCATTTTAAACGGGCATCGGCACATCCCGACGCAGAGCGTCAGTGAGGACGCGCGCAACCGGACGGCCGCTTTTTATGCGCCGAGCAAAACTTTTAATCTGGCGGGACTGGTGGGTTCCTACCACATTATATACAATCCATACCTGCGCGACCGCATTGTCG
Source organism: Lachnospiraceae bacterium (assembly GCA_021199475.1). Taxonomy (GTDB): domain Bacteria; phylum Bacillota; class Clostridia; order Lachnospirales; family Lachnospiraceae; genus Choladousia. Next base: position 2,226 of record JAJQHZ010000157.1, on the reverse strand, counting down.
CGAAAAGCAGTAAACCGCATTATAACGAAATGAATGTGCTTTCCATGCACGCTTTGATCGGCGCCTACCGGCCGGAAGGCTATCAATGGGTCGATGAATTGTGTGAAACCTTATCCGGCAACATTAATTACGCATACGATTATATCCAGGAGCATTTTGAAGGCGTCGAGGTATCCAAACCGGAAGGCACGTATATGATGTTCGTCGATTGTGAAGGGTGGTGTAAAAAACACGGGAAAACAATGGACGAGCTGGAGCAGGCGTGCTGGGATGTCGGAGCTGCAGTTCAGGACGGAAGAATGTTTCACGGGGACTGGTCGCTCCGCATGAATCTGGCGCTCCCGTTTACAAAGGTGAAGGAAGCCTTTGAGCGCCTGGATAAATGGGTGTTTCATAAACCAGATATGGCTGGCTGACCTGCCCGGAAAAGAAGGGCACAGGACATTCGGTGGATGTCCGTTTAGCGTCGACTGGAGCGAAGTGGGTGAATGTCAATATCGCCTTAAAATACGTCAATTTCAAACCTGTTCCTCTTAGAGGAAAAGCAGTATTATATGCATCGTAAGGAAACAGCAGACAAAAAATAAATCCTGAAAGTGAGGCATATATATGAACAGAATTGCAAAGTATTTTAAGGAGAATCAGAAAGAGATTATGATGGCGCTGTATTCAATGAATCCTGGCGCAAATTCCTGGCATGCAATGGAGGTTATTGAGCATTCCTGCAGATAGTCGAATGATACGCACATTAATTTTCTGATAAAAATGAAGCGGGCCCACAGCTGCCGAAGGAGTTTTTGGCAGCTGTGGGCTTTTTATGCGCAGAGCCGGGAAAGGTGTATTGCGGCTAAAGCCGCACCCGGCTCGCGCGGGCAAGTAGGAGCCGACAGGCCGTCTCCTACTTGATTGCACACGGCCGCGTAAGGAATTATTCCGGCTAAAGCCGGACGCGCCCCGCGCAGGCGGATAGGGGAGAAGAGCGTTCCCCTATCCGATCATAGTGATTTGTGTGAAAATTTGATATTGACAAAAAGAAATCTGCGCGTATAATAATCTGGATCCGAATAGTTTGTAAGCAAACAGTTTGCTTGCGAACGGAATAGACTGGAAATCAGTCATCTTAAAACTAATCATCAGGAAAGGGGAGAGAATCATGGATGGTCTGCATGTCCGGATTGCGCTGACAAAGGGGCAGTTCAGTAAATATATTTTGCACAAGGCCAGAGAAGCAGGATTGCTGCGGGGACAGCCGCACATTCTGGAGTATTTGGCGACGAATGATGGCTGCTCACAGACAGAGATCTGTGAAGCATGGGATCTGGATAAATCTACAGTTTCCGGCCTGGTGGAGCGGATGGAGCGGGATGGCCTGATCCGTGTCGAGCGGGAAGAGGACGACCGGCGGCGGAAGAAGCTGTTTCTCACATCAAAGGGCGCCAGACTGGGCAAACAGATGGATGAATACATGAAGCAGCTGGATACGACGGCATTTGAAGGGATTTCGGAAGAGGAGCAGGAGCAGTTTATGCGTGTGCTTTCTCGAATTTATCAGAATTTAAAGGGAGTAGAAGAGAATGGGAAAGAGTAAAAAAACACAGATGGAAACATCTTCAGTGAAAACAAAAGCAGCTGGAGAGACGACCGCACATGGAAGCGGCCAGGCCGAGGATGGCAGAGCGGGAAATGGCCAGATAGAAAACAGCAGTGCTGGAGGCAGGCGTAATGGCGGCAGCCAGAATAAGATGGCAGTCATGCCGATGAATACGCTTCTTCTGACGATGTCTGTGCCGCTGATGCTGTCCCTGTTGGTACAGTCCCTCTATAATATTGTAGACAGTATCTTTGTGTCGCGGTATTCGGAGCAGGCGCTGACAGCGACCTCTCTGGTTTACGCGATTCAGTTTCTGATGATCGCAGTCGGCGTCGGTACGAATGTTGGGCTGAATTCTCTTTTGTCCAGGTATGTCGGGGCGAAGAAAAACGAGGATGCCTGCCGTGCCGCCACTACCGGCCTGATTTTAAACATTGCGTCAGCTCTGATTTTTTCACTGGTCGGCATCTTTTTTGCGAAACCGATAGCAGGTCTGATGACCAGTGACCCGGAGTTGAAAACGCTTTGCATTCAATACATGCAGGTCTGCGTGATTTTCTGCTACGGAACCTTTATCCAGACCCAGGGTTGTTTCATGAAGAAAAATTAAACTTGAGAAAAATGTAGATTTTATC
>JAJQHZ010000137.1 GCA_021199475.1 Lachnospiraceae bacterium | reverse complement strand
TTGAATTTATCAGCTTTTCTGTTGATTAAATTCTTTGAACTTCACGGAATCAGGAAACAGATAAAAACAGATTCAAACAGATTAAAACAGTTTTAATCTGTTTGAAACAGTTTAAAACAGATAGAACAGGAAAGGAGAATACTATTATGCTGCATCCATCTTATTCCGATTTAATGAATGTTGTAAACAGTGAGGTAGAGGAGGGCGAGACTCCGGTTGTCAACAGCCGCTATTCAATTGTGATGGCGACCTCCAAGCGCGCGCGCCAGATCATCGCGCGCCAGACAAGAGCGGGGGAGGACATGAAAGGGTTTGCCGTATCGAAGCCGCTGTCCAAGGCGGTCGATGAGCTTTATACCGGACAGCTGAAGATTCTGCCGGGAGAGCAGGAGGATTCCTCGGAGAATTGATAATTGGTTGCGACTGTTTTTTGACTTCATAAAAGTACAGAGGGTTTATGGTCAGAGTGGCCGGTTTTCTTAATTTCCCGTAGTTCGGGACGTAATGTGAGGCGATGTCTTTGAAAAAGATCAGGGAATTTAGCAGAAGCTATATTTTCCTTTCGTTTCTCTATATGGCAATCGGTGTAGTGCTTCTGGTGTGGCCGACGATCTCCATTCAGATGATCGGGAAGGGTCTGGGAGTTATCATGCTGGTGGTTGGGGCCACCTATGGCGTGATTTATTTTACCAGTGAAAAACGGCAGGAGGGCTACCTGCAGGTAGAGCTTGTGATTGGGATTATCTGCATGGCGTTTGGCGTTTTTGTTTTGCTGACGCCGGATTTTATGCGGATGGTACTGCCCTTTGCAATGGCGACGGTGCTTCTGGTCGGTGCGATTGTCAAGATACAGAGTGCCGTCAGCATGAAGCGTCTGTTTGTGCGGAAGTGGTATCTGGCTCTGATTGGTGCGCTGATCATTATTGCGCTTGGTATCGTTCTGCTGGTGTACCCGTTTGCGAAGGATTCCCAGATGCTGATTTACATCGGCATCTGCCTGATCGCGGACGGCGCGACCAATCTGCTCGGTCTGCTGTGTATCCGGCTGCGCACGGGAAAGCTTGAGAAAATACAGAGAACGCATCCGGGTGTAGATGTCCAGGCGCTGATAGAGGACGAATGGGCGAAATCGGACGCCGCAAAAGCGGAAAAGAAAGCCCGGAAGCAGGAAAAAAAGGAGCAGAAGCGGCAAAAAGAGCAGGATATCGTGGTCGAGAGCGAGGATGTCCGGGAATCATCGGAAGTTGCTGATTCCGGAGCTGCTGGTTCTTCGGAATCGATGGACGAGTATGACGGAAGGGAACCAGAAGCAGAGGATCAGACCGATTTCGATGTAACAGGAGCAGATGATCTGGCGGACGCAAAATCAGGGAATTCTCTTTTTCACAGAGCACGGATTGCGATTGACGCAAAGAAGCATGATGCGGACAATTGCGGAGACGAGGATTCGAATGCTTCCGCCGGCACGAACTCCGAGTGCGGGGATACCAGTATGAGCACCGGGGGTGAGGAACCGTCATGAAAATTTTGTTTATTTCTCTCGGCTGCGACAAGAATCTGGTGGATTCTGAGGAAATGCTGGGGATTTTAAGAGCGCAGGGGTACGAGTTCACGGATGACGAGACAGAAGCGGACGTGATCATCGTGAACACCTGCTGCTTTATTAATGATGCGAAGGATGAGAGCATCCAGACGATTCTGGAGATGGCGGAATACAAAAAATCCGGCAGCTGCAGGGCGTTGCTTGTGACCGGTTGTATGGCGCAGCGCTACCGCCAGGAGATCCTTGATGAGCTGCCGGAGGTGGATGCCGTGCTCGGCACGACGGCCTGGGAGAACATAGCCGGGGCAATCGAGAAGGCGCTGGCGGGTGACCGCAGCATGGAGATGGAGCCACTGGACCGGCTGCCCGCACTGCAGGCACCGTCCGGCAACCGCGTGGTGACGACCGGCGGCCATTTTGCGTATCTGAAAATCGCGGAGGGATGCGATAAGCACTGTACCTATTGCATTATCCCGAAGCTGCGCGGCCCCTACCGCAGCGTGCCCATGGAGCAGCTGCTTTCGCAGGCGGAGGCGCTGGCCGCGCAGGGCGTGAAGGAGCTGATTCTGGTCGCGCAGGAGACGACCGTTTACGGGGTCGATCTGTATGGACATAAATGCCTGCACCTCCTGATTGAGGCCCTCTGTAAAATCAGTGGTCTCCGGTGGATTCGGATTCTCTACTGCTATCCGGAGGAGATTTATGACGAGCTGATTGAGGTCATGCGGCGCGAGCCGAAGGTCTGTCATTATCTGGATCTGCCGATTCAGCATGCTTCGGATGCGGTGTTAAAGCGCATGGGACGGCGGACGACGCGGGCGGATCTGACGGCGATCATTGAGAACCTTCGGGAGAACATTCCGGATATTGTGCTGCGGACGACCCTGATCGCGGGATTTCCGGGCGAGACACAGCAGCAGCACGAGGAGCTGATGGATTTTGTGGACGAGATGGAATTCGACCGTCTCGGTGTCTTTCCGTATTCCCAGGAGGAGGACACACCTGCGGCATTGATGCCGGATCAGCTTGATGAAGAGACCAAGCAGATCTGGCAGGAAGAGCTGATGGAGCTGCAGCAGGAGATTGCGTTTGACCGCGCGGAGCAAATGATCGGGCGCACGGTGACTGCGATGGTCGAGGGCGAGCTGATGGAGGAGGAAGAGCTGCAGCGCACAGATGCAGAGCAGCCAGGTGCAGAGCAGACAGAGGCAGGACAGTCAGATACGGAGGAGCCGGATACAGAACGGCCAGATGGCGATCTGACATATCCCCGTGCAGCATATGCCCACACCTATGTGGCGCGCACCTACGGGGACGCCCCGAATGTGGACGGCCTGCTGTTTATCAATACGGATGAAAGCCTGATGACGGGTGATTTTGCGCAGGTGAAGATCACCGGTGCGCAGGAATATGATTTGATAGGAGTGATAGCGGATGAATTTACCGAATAAGCTGACCATGCTCCGGGTATGCCTGGTGCCGGTCTTTGTGGTGCTGATGCTGGTCGATGCGATACCGAACGGGAACATCTGGGCCGGAATCCTTTTTATTCTGGCGAGCCTGACGGATATGCTGGACGGCTATATCGCCCGGAAAAACAATCTGATTACGGATTTTGGGAAGTTTATGGATCCCATCGCGGACAAGCTTCTGGTCTGCTCAGCGATGATCTGTCTGATCGCGCAGGAAAAGCTGGCGGCCTGGATGGTCATCATTATCATCGGGCGTGAATTTATCATCAGCGGCTTCCGGATCGTGGCATCCGACAAGGGCACGGTAATAGCAGCCAGCTACTGGGGCAAGTTCAAGACCGTATTTCAGATGATTATGATCGTGATGCTGATTTATGATTTCGGAACGGTATGGAATCAGCTCGCGCAGGTCGTGACCTGGATTGCGCTGGTCCTGACCGTTATTTCTCTGGTGGATTATCTGCGGAAGAACTGGGGCGTCATGGACGGACAGATGTAGGCTTTTATTACAGGATTTCAAGGCTATAGTAAAAAGACCCTTCCGGTATCATCTGACCGGAAGGGTCCTTTTCGTAAAACTATTTTCGTAAAACTATTTCAGAAAAACTGCTTATTTCTTATTCTCCAGCTCCGCTTTTTTCATCGCGCGAACCTTCAGCGGCAGACCGAAGAGGGTGATGAAGCCGCTCGCGTCGTGATGGTCGTAGAGATCGCCGGTCGTGAAGGAGGCGAGGGACTCGTTGTACAGAGAGTACGGGGAGGTTGTCCCGGCCTTAATGATGTTGCCCTTATAGAGCTTGAACTTCACCTCACCGGTCACATCCTTTTGCGTAACATCAACAAACGCCTGAATTGCTTCGCGCAGCGGAGTGAACCATTTGCCCTCATAAACGACCTGTGCGAACTGACTGCCGAGCTTCTTTTTCATTTCCAGTGTCTCGCGGTCAAGAATCAGCTCTTCGAGCTGTTCGTGAGCTGCCATCAGGATGGTGCCGCCCGGGGTCTCATAGACACCGCGGGATTTCATACCGACGACGCGGTTCTCTACAATGTCTACGATGCCAATGCCGTGCTTGCCGCCGAGTGCGTTCAGCTCCGTGATAATCTCGGAAACCTTCATCTCGCGGCCGTTCAGGGTCTTAGGAATACCGGCTTCAAAGGTCATGGTAACGTATTCGCCCTGCTCCGGAGCCTTCTCCGGTGTCACGCCGAGCACCAGCATATGGTCATAATTCGGCTCGTTTGCCGGATCCTCCAGCTCGAGACCCTCATGGCTGATGTGCCAGAGATTGCGGTCGCGGCTGTAGCTGGAATCTGCCGCGAACGGAAGATGGATGCCGTGCTGCTCGCAGTACGCGATTTCGTCCTCGCGGGACTGCATGGTCCACACATCGGTCATTCGCCACGGAGCGATGATTTTGATATCCGGAGCAAGCGCTTTGATGCCAAGCTCGAAGCGAATCTGGTCATTCCCCTTGCCGGTTGCGCCGTGGCAGATAGCGACCGCGTTTTCCTTGCGGGAGATCTCGACCAGCTTTTTCGCGATGGCCGGACGCGCCATCGAGGTGCCGAGCAGATATTTGTGCTCATAGACCGCGCCTGCCTTTACACATGGCATAACGAAATCGTCACAGAATTCATCGACAATATTTTCAATATATAATTTGGAAGCGCCGGAGAGCTTTGCCCGCTCGTCCAGCCCGTCCAGTTCATTCCCCTGTCCGACATCGATGCAGCAGCAGACGACATCGTAATCAAAATTCTCCTTTAGCCACGGAATAATCGCGGTCGTGTCCAGACCACCGGAATAGGCGAGAACAACTTTTTCTTTCATAATGATTCCTCCTCTATCGTATTTCTTTTTGCTCTGAACACTATACCGCACCTGTTTTGATTATGCAAGAGGAAATTGCATAAAAACATGAAAAAATGAATATTATGCGTAGCAAAAAAAGAGGAAAAACGTGAAAAATGAAAAAGATTTGAAAAAGGGTATTGCATAATATACATGATGAATGTATAATTATGCAATCGCGAAAATACTTTACATGGATGAAATCAAGTAGTATGATGATACGTGCATCCGCACATAAAGCGGAACAGGACATGTCAAAGGAGAGCCGCGCAATAAAATTGCTTCGCAATGGAAGCCGCGCAACGAATAATCGCTTCGCGATCGCGCGGCCCATGTACATACTCGCATTGCGAGCACGGACATACAATGGCGTGGCCTGCGTCATACATCGTAAACAGTGTATAATAGATAGAGGAGATTGTTATGATTAAAGTTGGGATTATCGGGGCGACCGGGTATGCCGGCGCGGAGCTGGTACGGCTTCTGCTCGGACATAAGAATGCCGAGATTGTGTGGTATGGCTCACGGAGCTATGTGGATAAAAAGTATGCGTCTGTTTATCAGAATATGTTTCAGCTTGTGGACGCAGACTGTATGGATGACAATATGGAGGCACTGGCCGACCGGGCGGATGTGATTTTTACCGCGACGCCGCAGGGACTGTGTGCGTCTCTGGTGAATGAGGGAATCCTGTCCAGAACGAAGATCATCGATCTGAGCGCGGATTTTCGTCTGAAGGATGTCAGTGTATATGAGGACTGGTATGGTATTCAGCATGCGGCTCCTCAGTTTATAGAGGAGGCAGTCTATGGACTGTGTGAGCGGAACCGGGAGAAAATCCGGGGAGCCAGGCTGATTGCGAACCCGGGATGCTATCCGACCTGCAGTACACTTTCTGTTTATCCTCTGGTAAAGGAAGGACTGGTTGACCCATCAACCATTATCATCGATGCGAAGTCTGGGACTTCCGGGGCAGGGCGCGGAACCAAGACGGATAATCTGTATTGCGAAGTAAACGAGAATATCAAGGCTTACGGCGTGGCGACGCACCGGCATACACCGGAGATCGAGGAGCAGCTTTCCATAGCGGCCGGGCAGCCGGTTGTGCTGAACTTTACGCCGCATCTGGTTCCGATGAACCGCGGGATTTTGACCACTGCGTATGCGACCCTGACGAAACGGGTTTCCTATGAAGAGGTGAAAGCGGTTTACGACCGGTATTATGAAAACGAGTATTTTGTGCGTGTTCTGGAAAAGGATGTCTGCCCGCAGACCAAGTGGGTGGAGGGCAGTAATTTCGTGGATGTGAATTTCAAAATTGATCCGCGCACGAACCGCGTCATCATGATGGGCGCGATGGACAATCTGGTCAAGGGCGCGGCCGGGCAGGCCGTTCAGAATATGAACCTGCTGTTTGGCGAGGACGAGGCGGAGGGTCTGCGGCTCGCGCCGATGTTCCCGTAATCGCAGGAACTGTTACGAAATATATGGCTATGGCGGCGTAAGAGCATAGGAAAAGAAGGTTGCATATACAACCATAGAAGAGGAGACTCGTTATGAAACGAATTGAAGGCGGAGTGACTGCGCCAAAGGGGTTCACGGCAACAGGCATTGCTGCGGGAATCAAAAAAAGCGGCAAGGATATGGCGATGCTATACAGTCCGGCAGCCTGCCGCGTGGCGGGAACCTTTACGACAAATCTGGTAAAGGCCGCCCCGGTAAAATGGGATCAATGCATTGTAAAAGGATTACCCTTAGAAGCGGGATTGGCTGCGGTGGCCGGAGCTGCTGCGTCAGGGAAGGCTTATAATGGGGCTGCGTCAGAGAAGGCTTATGATGGAGCAGCAGCAGGCGGGATGAACGGCAGCCCTGACCGGACCGCGCATGTGGTCGTGGTGAACAGCGGCGTCGCAAATGCCTGCACGGGTGCGGAGGGTTTCGGCTATTGCCGCGACACGGCGGCGACGGCGGCAGAACTGTTCGGCATCCGGGAGAATCAGGTGCTGGTGGCTTCCACCGGCGTGATTGGTCAGCAGATACCGATTGATAAAATCTGTGCCGGGATTGAGACGATGAAGCCGCTGCTCTCTGAGAGCACCGCAAGCGGCACTCTGGCTGCGGAAGCCATCATGACGACGGATACCGTAAAGAAGGAAATCGCGGTGGAAGAGGAGATTGGCGGTAAGACCGTGACCATTGGCGGGATGTGTAAGGGCAGTGGGATGATTCACCCAAATATGTGTACCATGCTCAGCTTTATTACAACAGACGCGAGTATTTCCCAGGAGCTTTTGCAGAAGGCCTTAAGCGCGAGCGTTCCGGACACGTACAACATGGTTTCCGTGGACGGCGATACTTCAACCAACGACACCTGCCTCGTGCTGGCGAACGGATTGGCCGGTAATCCGGAGATTACGGAAGAGGGAGAGGACTATCAACTCTTTTTTGAGGCGCTGAATGAGGTAAATACCTGCCTGGCAAAGCGGATGGCCGCCGATGGCGAGGGCGCGACCGCGCTGTTTGAGGTAAAGATAATCGGGGCCGAGAGCAAGGAACAGGCCGTGACCATCAGCAAATCTGTTGTGACATCCAGTCTTGTAAAGGCAGCCATTTACGGGCATGACGCGAATTGGGGACGAATTCTCTGTGCGATGGGATATTCCGGCGCATCGTTTGACCCGGAAGCGGTCGACTTGTATTTCGAGAGCGCGGCCGGGAAAATCAAGATTATCGAGAATGGCGTGTCGACCGGCTACAGCGAGGAGGAAGCAACGAGGATCCTTTCCGAGAGCGCAGTGACGGCCATTGCGGATATTAAAATGGGCAGTGCGGAGGCGACGGCCTGGGGCTGTGATCTGACTTATGATTATGTAAAAATCAATGCGGACTACAGGAGCTGAATTCGCTCCCTTCCGGAATCATAGGTGCTTGAATAAAATGATGAGATAAATGGAGTCTGCCGGGTTTGTTTGCATCCGGTAAAGATGGAACAAAAGGGGTTTGTGTCAGAAAAGACTCCGGGATCCGTCATATGCGCAGGGCCGGCAAGGAGTCTCGCGGCTAAAGCCACACCCGGCTCGCGCGGGTGAGCAGAGGGCGACAAGCCGCCTCCTGCTCGATCATGAGAAAACAGAGGGTTTAATTATGGAATCAACAGAAATGGAATTGTGGCTTCAGAAAGCCAACGTCCTGATTGAGGCGCTGCCGTATATCCAGCGCTTTCACGGGAAAACAATTGTCGTTAAATACGGTGGGAGCGCGATGGTGGACCACGAGCTGAAAAAGAGCGTTATCCGCGATGTGGCGCTCCTGAAGCTGGTCGGATTTCGGCCGATTATCGTCCATGGCGGCGGAAAGGAAATCACGAAATGGATCAATAAGGTCGGACTGGAGACGAACTTTGTCAATGGTCTGCGCGTCACGGATAAGGACACCATGGAGGTAGCGGAGATGGTGCTCAACCGGATCAACAAGGGACTGGTTTCCATGATGGAAAAGACCGGTCTGAAGGCGGTCGGCATCAGCGGCAAGGACGGCACCGTTCTGAAGGTGGATAAAAAGCTTGCGGGAGGCAAGGACATCGGCTATGTCGGCGAGGTGAAGGAGGTCAACACCGCGCTGCTCGATACGCTGCTGGACAATGATTTTATTCCGGTCATCTGCCCGATTGGTTCGGACGATGAATATCACTCCTTCAACATCAATGCGGATGACGCGGCCTGCGCGATCGCGACTGCGGTAAAGGCGGCGAAGCTGGCGTTCCTGACGGACATTGAGGGCGTTTACCGCGATCCGCTTGACCGCACCTCCCTGATCAGCGAGCTGACGATACCGGAGGCAAAGGAATTTCTCAAAAGCGGCAACGTCGGCGGCGGTATGCTGCCGAAGCTGCAGAACTGCATCGCGGCCATCGAGGCTGGTGTTTCAAGGGTACATATTTTGGACGGAAGGATTGAGCACTGCCTGCTGCTGGAATTTTTTACCAACAAGGGGATCGGAACCGCGATTATTGGCGACAAAGAGGAGCGGTACTTTCACGGGAACTGAGGAATTACCGCGAAATTATTTACTATCCTGCAACGTCTGATGTTGTGAAGCGCAGACTCATAAAGACTCGATCTGGCTGAGATTTCTTTCTATCACGTCATTGGTGAAACAAACAGGATGTAAATGAAATGATGATACGGGCTGCCTGCAGGCCTGGAAACGGGAAAGGAAATTGTGAGGGAAAATGACTTCGAAAGAATATATGGATTTGACGGAGGAGCATGTGCTCCATACCTACAACCGTTTTCCGGTTGTATTTGAGAAGGGGGAGGGTGTGTACCTCACCGACGTGGACGGGAAACAGTATCTGGATTTTGGCGCCGGGATTGCGGTGTTCGCGCTCGGCTATGGCAATCAGGACTATAACAATGCGCTGAAGGAGCAGGTGGACCATCTCATTCACACGTCGAACCTGTTTTATAACGTGCCTCTGGCACAGGCCGCGGAAAAGCTGACCAAAGCGACCGGCCTGGATAAGGTGTTTTTTACCAACAGCGGAACAGAGGCTATTGAAGGGGCAATTAAGGCGGCGCGCAAATGTGCCTGGTTAAAGGATAAAAATGCGGAAAAGGCAGGGAAGGACGCAGCAGGTTCGTGTGAAAATGTGGCAGCAGATGATCCGGCAGCCGAAGAAGCGCATACAAATTATGAGCTGATTGCTATGAATCATTCCTTCCACGGCAGAAGCGTCGGCGCATTATCTGTGACTGGGAACCCGCATTATCAGGAGGCGTTCCGTCCGCTGATGGGCGGCGTGCGGTTTGCCGAGTTTAATGATCTGGAGAGTGTAAAGAGCCAGGTGACGGACCGAACCTGCGCGATCATTCTGGAGACGGTGCAGGGAGAAGGCGGGATTTATCCGGCTACCCCGGAGTTCCTGAAGGGGGTTCGCGCCCTCTGCGATGAAAAGGATATCCTGCTGATTCTGGATGAGATTCAGTGCGGCATGGGACGGACCGGGAGCTGGTTTGCGTGTCAGCAATACGGCGTGCAGCCAGATATCATGACCTGCGCGAAGGCGCTTGGCTGCGGCATTCCGGTCGGCGCGTTTGTCCTGAATGAGAAGACGGCGAAGGCTTCCCTGGTTCCGGGCGATCATGGCACGACCTACGGCGGCAATCCGCTGGCATGCGCAGCGGTCTCAAAGGTGTTTGACCTGTTCGAGGAGCAGCATATCATCGAGCATGTTCAGGCGTTGACGCCATATCTGGAGCAGCAGCTGGACGCGCTGGTGGAAACGTATGATTTTCTGTCCGTCCGCCGCGGCAAGGGCTTCATGCAGGGGATTGTTGTCGAGGGACGTCCGGTTGGCGAAATCGTGACCCGGGCTTTGGAAAATGGCCTCGTGGTGCTGAGCGCAGAAGGCAATGTCCTCCGCCTTGTGCCGCCGCTCGTGATTGAAAAAGAGGACATCGACGAGATGATAAAGCGGCTGAAAGCGTCATTCTAAATGATGATAGGATTTACATGGTAAACAGGTAGTTCCGACTGCTATTAGTAGCCCGTATCGTAAATTCAGCGCATTATGCATAAGCGCTTACGATACGGCTAACCAGTATTGTGATTTCGCAGTTTCCTTTATTGTTACATATTTTTTGGATGAAATGCATATACTTCTCCCGGAAGTCCGGTGCCGCCCGGCTAGTAGACCGTATCGTAAGTACTTGTGCATAATGCGCAGAATGTTTTGTCGAGA
>JAJQHZ010000008.1 GCA_021199475.1 Lachnospiraceae bacterium | reverse complement strand
TCTGCATCAAACCAACATTCCGCGTGCATGGCGTTCAGCATAGAACCGTACGGTAACGGCACCTATATCTGCATCGTGCCGACGTTCCGCATACATGGCGCTCACCGCACGTACACAAGCGAGTTTATCGATTATAAAAATAAGGCGCACAGCACATACCATGTGCATCCCTCCAGCAGATGCCCAGTGTTGTTGCCCCTCGCTCCACGCACAAGTCCGCAGTCTGTTTTTGCTTCCATCAAAGCCATTTTCAATTTCCTCCTTTTTCACTACAACCGGTTATTATCTATTAAAAGCTCTTTTAGCCATTTTTTCGGTCTTCCTATTCTTACAGCCTGGCAAAAAATAGCTTGTAATAATCAACTTCACTTCCAGCATCGGAGAATTTTCATCTCCGCTATGCTGTATGATCTGCTCGATTTTAATCAGCTTCTTTGAAAATCTCATTAAGAAAGCGAATTCTTTTATTCACCTGTTTCTGCACATATGGTGATTTCTCTGCAATGTCATATCCATGCATGGTTCGTTTTGTATCGTTCCGGATAACCGGTATCCTATCCTTACGGTAACGTTCAGCAATCTGAACTCCCGCATCATGAAGACAATCAAATTCTGCAGTTTCTATATACGCTTTTGGAAATCCAAAAAAGCAGCCAGTCAAAATCGGCCTGAACAGAGGATTCTGATAATCCTTTTCGACCCCATAAAGTGCCAGAGCTTTTCGATTCAATATTGAATTCCACAAAGGCGTGTCAGTATACCTGCGCATAGACTCTGTTGCCGGATCACCCGCACAACCCGGATAAATCAGCATCTGACCGTCTGGCATCCTCATCCGGTTTTTCTTTGCCAGAAGCATGACCGACATCGCCAGGTCGGCTCCCGCACTGTCGCCGCCGATTGCCATTCTTTCAAATGATAAATTCTTCAGCGCCCATGAATAAGCCCGAAAGCAGTCTTTCACCGGAACCGGAAATTTATGATCCGGAGCCAGACGGTAATCAACGAACAGCACCGTACAATTTGTCCTCAAGGCATACGTCTGCGCCAAATCCTTATGATAAGCAGCTGCTTTCATCAGAAATGCTCCGCCGTGATAATAAATCAGCAGCGCATCTTTCCTGCCAGATATGGGCCAAATCAGGTCTGCGCTGCATTCTCCGATTTTAATTTTTCTGGATTGCAAACAGGCATCCAGTTTCCTTCCATGCTGTATTACAGGCATTAATGCATTAGCCGCCTTTAGCATCCAGGGCTGAGTCGGCAAATAAATCCAGCTGTATTTTTGAAATTCCGGTCGAAGGTCATACTTCATTGTCATTTTACTTGCTCTTTTTCCTCTCCTTCATTCCCTGAATGATGGATTTTGCCGCTCCAGGATAGCAATTGTCTTCGGGTCTTTCTCTCCGTCAAAATACTTATCCAGCACCTTTTGGAAAACCTCACAGCCTGGGTCTGCTATAGAAAACAAAGTCATAGACGAGCGCAATTTAAGATTGTCCGGCCAACCTATCACATCTTCTGCATCCGATGACTCCAGTTCCAACAAGGCTGAAGATATTTCTCTCAGATGTTCTCCCAGAACGGGAGGGCTGATGTATTCCTTTGCCTCATCCAGCCCGGATATCGCGTAATATTGCGCGGTTGGGCTGGATCCTAGCCCCTGTATCTGCGGAAAAATGTACCACATCCAATGACTCATTTTCTTTCCTGAACGGATTTCCTGTAGGGCTCGCTTGTACGATTTCTCCTGTGCAGACAGAAATCGATTTAATCCTTCTTCCATGTGGTTGCCTTCTTTCATAATTCATAGAAACTATTCCGTCTTTGAACAACTCAATATGCATTTTTTTATCATTTGCTCAAATGATTCTGCAAATCTCAGATCATCCTCCTGAGTACGCTTCGCTGGACCTTTTAAATGATTTTTGCTTTTGCTCCTCCGGGCTTTCTTGTTCAGGTGGCGCTCCATCAGCATCTGGTCTATGTTTGCATCTGTGTACCAACGTCCACTCTGATGAATTGCATGCGCACCCTTCCCAAGAGCCATTGCTGCCACACCATAATCCTGAGTTACTACAATATCGCCGCGTTTGCACTGATTGACGAGCGCAAAATCCACTGCATCAGCTCCGGCTCCGATGATCTGAATCTCACTGTAATCAGATTCCAACACATGATTCGTATCACATAACAGAGTAACAGGAATATCATATTTTTTTGCAACTCGCTCCACAGTGGAAATCACTGGGCAGGCATCAGCATCAACTAAAATATTCATCCATCATTTCTCTCCATATAAGCACTGATTTATATTTTTTTGCCGCACTAGTCTTTTCCGCAGACTTACAATCTTCCTGCATATACGGCTCCCCTGAGCTGATTCCGATAATCAGATAAGATTTTCTCTATTCGTTTGTTCATATCCGGATTCCGATAGTTTTCCGCATCTTGATTCAAACGTATCAAAAACTCTATCTCTGCTTTTGCATGACGCAGATAATTTCCTTTATTCCTCCGAACGTTCTTTACTGTCAGCCTGACTTGAGCCATATGCGCGCTCATATATGGAAACAGGCAATAATACAGTTCATCCTCTGCGAAAGAAAGATGTCCGAGACTGCCTCCGCTTTTATCAGCAATAATCAATCGTCCATTTCGGAGGGCAGCCGGATAGACACTTTCAGCGACACGCAGGGAAGCTATTCTTCTCATGATTTCCAGATTCTGCTTTTCTCCGACATAGGCACGAAAACGATAAATTTTCCGATTCTCTTTATCAACCTTGTCCGGCTCGGCTATTTTTGGCAGGCAATCTGCCGGTTCCACAAACTGCATCGCCAGGCAGTGAAACAGGCGTTCCTGAGAGGAGATGCGAAGTGCTTCTGTATTTCCGGTAACATTGCATTCTGCTTCGACTGCATCCAGTAAATCTCGCGCAGCATGATAAATACTCCTCAGAAACAATGGAAATTCTTCTTCATTCGGGTCCCACATGTATTTTCCATTGGTTACCTTTTGATATAGCCCTTCTGAATCAATATCCATGTGGTATGGGGCGTAAATATTTCTCGCTGTGAATACAGACTCATTTACACACTCTCTCCAAACGACTTCTGCTACGGCTTTCGTCAGGAAAAATTCTTCACTTTTGAGCAAAGAATAAGCAGCATTAATCCTCTGCGCAAATTCCTGGTGTTCTTTAGAATCCGTTCCCGCTGCATCCGGATGATATCGCCCAATCAATCTCCGAAATTTTATCTTAGCCGTTCTGCCATCATCTTCATCCGTAATTCCCAGAATTCGTTTTGCTTCTTCAATATCCATCTTCATCTAAAATCCTTAAAGCCAGTTTTCACCGTCCTCACATTCTTACAGCCCAGCAAAAAACAGCTCGTAATAATCATCTTCTGCTTCCAGCATAGGAGAATTCTCTCCTCCACCATTTGTACTACGTCTCATTGCCGCATAGGATTCCTCTCCTGCAGCAATCACATCCATTTCGTACACAGGATACCCCAGTTCGCGGCACTTCGCACAGAAAGCGGAAAGTGGATTTTTTTGCTTTCTTGTGCGAAGCAGTTCTTCCTTCAGATCGGCATCTTCCTGCGCTTTTTTCTTGATTTCATCCAGCATCTCCGCAATTTCCATTCCCGAACCTCCTGCTTAAGTTCTGCTTCATATTGCCATATTTCTGGGCTGTAGTACGGTTACCTGTGGTCCTGAAGCATTCATTGATGCGATTTCGATCTCACTTCCGGATAATGTTTTAACGTTATCCATAATATGTCCGTGATTCGCTTTGCGAATCATGGACGCAGGCCGCGCCTCTACGCTACCCGCTCCGGTCGGTGCTAAACGAGCGCCACTGGCGCTCAGCACCGCGCCATTAGCGCGATTTTGCACGGCGCGGCTCTCCATAATCTCAGTAAACTCGTCAACTGTTCCAATCACATCATATCCAAAACTGTACTTATCACTCCTGTAATGCATCGGTATCACAATTTCGGGTTTCAATGAGCAGACAAGATCTGCCGCCTGTCTCGCGTCTATCGTAAAATAACCTCCGACAGGAACCATAGCCACATCCAGATTCTGCAGTTTTTCCATCTGCTCCGGCGTAAGCTCACACCCTAAATCTCCAAAATGAGCAACGCGGTTTTCTCCATCATCAATAATGAAAATCTTATTCGGGCCACGCTTTTTCCCACACACTTCATCATGATAAGTTTCAATTACTTCCACATGAAACGGAAGCCCCGACCTTTCGATCAACTCAACTCCATCACGAAAGTTGTGGTCTGCATATTCATGACTGCAAAGAACCATGTCTGCTTTCTCGTGTACCGGAGTGTATCCAGGCACACTTCCATCTGCATACGGGTCAGTTATAATCGTATAGCCATCCTTCTCCAATTTGAAACACGAATGCCCTATCCATGTAATTCTCAACATAATTCCTCCATCTGTATCATATATGATTTTAACTCCCTTCGTTCGCTTTCATCTGTCTCTCAATCCACGCCATCAAAACATCTACAACATATTTCTGCTGTTCTTCCGACAACTCTTTCCCTTTCGGTATTCTATGCCATTTTTCCAGACAGCCTCTGCAACAGCAACCGGTCGCGTGCTGCGCTATGAAAACGGGATGCCCTCTCATCGGAGTCTGCTTTCCATCATTCTTTGGCTCTGCAGGAGCCAGTCTCTGGCGGATAAAATCACAAGCATGAGAGTGAATCGTATCCATCCCTTTATTCCTGACATATGCGACATCGGCTGATTTCAGAAAAAAGCTGCTGCGGAATTTAGAACGTGACAGCCGGTCAAATAAGTCAGCAAAAAGCTCTGCAGATCGATCTGAGATGGTATCTGAGGCGATATCCGGAACCCCATCCGAGCATCTGTCTGAAAATCTGACTTTGGAATTATCCGATTTCCTTCCATAAGGTGCTATCTGCTCGGCCACCATCGGCAAATCTTCTGCATCCTGATTATTCTGATCGTGACTGTTAGTCCCAGCGGCATCTTTCTGCATCATTCCTGCTTTGGATGCATCTTTCCATCCGTTTGCAATCCGTTCCGCGAGCTTTGTATTTCTGGATGTTGTCGTTTCGTTGTGTGTAGCATAGGCGATCGCTTTTTTCTCGCCAATCAGCACAAGAATCTTTTTTGCACGGGTAATGCCGGTATATAACAGATTCCGCTGCAGCATCACATAGTGACTCATGGTAAACGGCATGACTACAATCGGATATTCAGACCCCTGCGCTTTATGAATCGTTGAAGCATAAGCGAGCGTCAACTCATCCAGCTCCGTCACATCATAGGTAATACTCCGTCCATCAAAGTCTACGGTCAACTCATTTTCTTCCATATCTACATTTGAGATGATGCCGATATCCCCATTGAACACTTCCTTGTCGTAATTGTTGCGCTGCTGCATCACCTTATCGTGCAGCCGGTACTGCGTACCGCCGCGCTTCAGAAAGATTGTTCCAGGGTTCAAAGCCTCCTGTAAAACCTGATTCAGATTCGCTGCACCGCAAACGCCGCGCTGCATCGGTGTCAATACCTGTATATCCGAAAATGCATTCACATGATAGTAAGAAGGCAGGTTCTTCGTACAGTATTTTACGAGCAGATCAACAACTTCTTCATTCGTGTCTTTTGCAGCAAAAAAGAAATCGGAATCCCGACCGCCACGCAGATCCGGCATTTCGCCTTTGTTGATTCGATGCGCGTTCATGATAATCCGGCTCCCCTGCGCCTGCCGGAAAATACGGGTGAGGCGGACAACCGGGATGCTCCCGGATGCAATAATGTCCTTCAGAACATTTCCGGCTCCCACACTCGGCAGCTGGTCGGTATCGCCGACCAGTATCAGCGTCATTTCTTCCGGAAGCGCTTTCAAAAGATTGTACATGAGCATAATATCGATCATCGAGCACTCATCCAGAATCAGGACATCACCTTCCAGCGGATGCTCCTCGTTTTTCTGATAGCCTTCCGGGGGCTTGTATTCCAGCAGACGGTGAATCGTTTTCGCTTCCATTACCTGTCCTGCATCTTCGATGCAGGACGCAGGCCGCGTCATCGCGCCATCCGCGCGATTCTGCATGACGCGGCTTTCCCGTATTGCTTCCGACATCCTCTTCGCAGCGCGTCAGGTTGGAGCCGCAAGGATAATCCTGCAGCCTGCTTTCCGATAAGCAGAGATAATCCCCAGCGTCGTTGTTGTTTTCCCCGTGCCGGGGCCACCGGTTAATACCATCACTTTTGATGATATCGCTTCTCGAATCGCCTGCAACTGAATCTCGTCATAGCGAATCCTGGAATCTGATTCGATCTCCCGCATGACTTTTTCCACATCCAGTGATACACGCCGTTCACCCTTCATCAGGCGTATCAGACGTTTCGCGCAGCCGGTCTCTGAAAAATAGAATGGCGGCAGATAAATCGCGTCATCATCTTTAATCACATCAGAGGTACGCAGCATTTCATCCAACGTCATCTCCAGCTCAGGAGCCTCTACAGAAGCCGCCCTTTGCGGCGCTAAACGAACGTCCAGTGGACGTTCGTTTAGCGCCGACCGAAACGGAGTGTAGAGCAAACTCCGTTGGCGGCTTCGTCCTGGCAGGTGCGCCTTCAGGCGCGCGTGCCGTTTCCAAATCCAAGAGCTTCACAGCAGCATCAATCAGCTGTTCCCGACCCGCATAGCAATGTCCACTCTCCGAAAGCTTGTTAAGCGTATACATGATGCCGCTCCGCAGTCGGATAAAGCGGTCTTTTTCAATCCCAAGCTTTGATGCAATCGTGTCTGCTGTTTTAAAGCCGATGCCCCATATATCATCTGCCAGCTTGTATGGATTTTCTTTGACAATTTTGATGCTTTCATTTCCATAGGTACGGTAAATCTTCGCGGCATGGGCAGTGCTGACATCATTGCTCTGCAGGAATAACATGATGTTCTTGATCTCTTTCTGTTCCTGCCAGCTTTTCTTGACCTGGTTCACACGTTTCTGCCCTATACCAGCCACTTCAAGCAGCCGATCCGGCTCCGTCTCGATGATCTCCAGCGTATCCTTTCCGAACTGTTGAACAATCCGTTTCGCAAACTTCGGGCCAACACCTTTAATCAAACCGCTGCCCAGATACTTCTCGATTCCGTAAGTTGTAGCCGGAAGCGTCTCCTCCCACTTCTCAGCCGAGAACTGCCGCCCATACTTGCCGTCAATCTTCCACTGCCCCTGTATAGACAGTACCGAGCCGACATGGACATCCGGCATGTTTCCGACCACTGTCACCAGGTCACTGTAGCCTTTTGCGCGGCATTTGATCACAGAAAAACCGTTTTCCGCGTTCTGATATGTAATTCGTTCCACCACACAACGAAGATTATCCATAACGCCGCCACCCTGCCTTAATAATTTTGTTTAGAAACGAATGATTTCCGGTTCATGGCTAAAGGATGAAATCGTCGCTACAGCATCCTTAAAATAATATACCGCCGTATTTCCTTCCGAACCTGTCGTATACGTTTTTCTCAGATTCGGATATGCGTCCAGCATAGATTCCTGTGCTTCTACTCGCTCATCTAATACTAACGTTCCGCAAACACGAATCCAGTCTCCCTTTGACATTGCGCAGATTTCCACTTTTGGATTCGCCGCAATCTTTTTCGCCACATCTTTCGTCTTTCCTGTCTGAATATAGAGATTGCCATCATAAATGTGAATTGTGCCAAACGGTCTGACCCTGGCCTGATCTCCGTCAACAGTTGCCAGATAATACGTGCCTGCACCTTTTAAAAACTCATATACCTTTTGCATCCTTTTATCCTCACTTTCTTAGATCACAGGAAAACACCTGCGGTACATTCTTCATTCTGAGCCGTAAGCCGAAAACATCTTACCATAAAAAACAGGCAGCTTCAACAAAGAAGCCACCTATTTGAAATTTTATAATTCTGACATACTTTGGTCAAAAATCAGTGTTAAACAGTATATAGATGTTGGATTTATTCCAACGTCATTTCATAACTCACGCCTGGCAGCCCCCACACGCTGCCAGGCACTCCCTCGAATCATAAAACACATTCAACACTGACTTCTATGAACGATTTCTCCGTTAAATCATAAAAGTTCGCGGAATACAAAAAAAAGCGGTGCAACCGCTCAGGCTACACCGCAGAGAAGAGGAAAATCATTTGCAGCTTTTCCGCTGCATATTCCATTACTCAATGGCGATATACTTATTTTCTTCAACCACCGGCTGCTGTACTTTCTTCGGCACGGTAAGGATCAGGGTGCCGTTCTCGAACTTCGCCTTGATGTCTTCCTGCTTTACATCTTCTCCCACATAGAAGGATCTGCTGAAGGTACCAGCATAACGCTCACGGCGAACATACTTACCGTTGCTGTCTTTCTGATCATTATTTGTGTTCGTGGATGCCTGGATTGTCAGATATCCATCCTTCAGTTCGGCTTTCACATCCTCCTTCTTGATTCCCGGAAGATTCATCGTCAGCTCATAAGCGTTTTCGTTCTCTTTTACATCCGTTCTCATCATATCTGTCTGCCCTCTGGATGTGCTTGTACGGTAAAACGGCTCATGAAAGAAATCATCAAAAAACTCATCCCACAAATTTTCTCTGTAAATACTTGGTCTCAACATATGTCATCTCTCCTTTTATCATACACAACAACTTTGTTATTATCTGTATTGGAACCGGATTCAAAATGGAATCTGTTTTTACTTTCCATCTCTTCTCCTTTGTTCTACAAGAGTTATAACACATTTTGTTAGCCACGTCAAGGCTCGAGTGCTAAATTTGTGTGAAAAAACTGTGAATTTTCTGATTATTTGTATTTCTTACAATTTCTGCCGCAACGGGCAAGCCGAATGGGTCACTTTCTCAGCCAGTTTTTCATAGCCCATATCTCTCAGATAATCCTGCAGAATGGGTACAGACTGCGTGGATTCTGGTCCGACCATCAGCTCTGTAATAACATTCTCCATGTGTGTATCTGCTAGCTGGCAAAGCTTATGCAAATCCACCGGATAATACTTCTTAATGCGTTCGTTTGAAATATGATACCTGGGCTGTACGTTGAAAAAGCCCTGTTCAAATGGAGAGACGACCAGGCGCACTTCTTTTTCGCTCTGGAAAGAGGGATGCTTAAATGCCGCCGACGCTGCCCAGGCATGATTCAATGCTGCCCGAATCGCCGGCGATGTGTCCCAGGGAGCCTTGTGACGGCGTATCAGGCGATATATAATATCGACCAGTTCATGCTCACCTACGTCATCCCGATAGAATACCGTCTGAAGCGATAACGGCTCAACAGCCATCTTTTTTAATAAATCATACTGAAATGCCATGCAGACTCCACGTCCATGATTCGCGTAGCGTTCCCACTGCGCGGCATCGTCCCGAAAGCAGGAAAAACAGGCTGCGTAAGCAGAATAGATAAATTCCTTTTCTTTTTCCGCAGCAAAAAGCTTTTCTGTCCATCGTGCCCGGATCAGATCGCCGTCATTCTGAAAACGTTCTACAACCGCTTTACAGAGACTGCTCATAAAAAGCGTCATTTCTGAAGCATCATTCATATTCAATACGTTATTCAGGCGAAGCTCCGCATTACTCAGGATGCCATCCAGTGCGCCAAAATCTGTATAATGATAGAGTGTCGTAACATTTTCCGGCTGTTCCATATTCTGCCCTCTCCAACTGCCTATTTCGCCCAGGCTTTTATCTCATTATCGCTCTGGTTACTGATACGAATCGCCGGGTGAACGTTCGCGCCTTTACAGATTTCTGCTATTGTCTGCCCTGATTTTTCTGGGCCTGAGGAACCGCTTGTGCAGAAAACATAAACCTCTTTTCCTGAAAAATCGTATTCCTCCGCAAATGTCCGGATCAGGCGAGGACAATTGCCATACCAAACCGGGAAGCCAATATAAATACGGTCATAGGAAGCAAAATTCTTTACATGAGTTGTCACCTCCGGTTTTTCTTTTGTCGCAATCTCCTTACCGCCAATGGCTACCGCCTTCATGTAGCTCCCATAGTCCTTTTTCCCTTTGATTTCAAACAGATCACCACCTGTCTGGGACTGAATTCTTTCAGCAGCTTTCTTTGTTACGCCCGAAAGTGAAAAATATGCGATTAAATTCTTCATATGCAGCCTCCTCGCTTGCAACTTATTACAATTCTAATCTGCCATTAGAACCTCCCGTTCATTTTTCCTGCTCACAACTGCGTTGCTCGTTGAACATAGAAATTTTCTGGCGCAAGCGCGCATATTTCTTCATACTCGCAGCACAGCTGCTTGTTGACCCTCGAGACTTCCTGCCGCCAGCGCCGCAAATCACCTCTTTGGGTCACATTATAGGAAATCAGGATAAAAATGTAAAGACTATTTTATAAATCCATGACGCGGAGGCTTTGGCATTCATTATCTTTTGATTTTACAGCTTTTTTGCTGCGGCCAAGCGCATCATCAAACCGGTTCAATATGCTCTGCATATCCTCAGATACACGGTCCTGACATTCACAGATCAGCAATGCCGGGATACCATAAAACGCCTCCGCCATACTTCCCGCGATTGCTGTCAGGGTATCACAATCCCCGCCTAAAGAGACCGCCGTCCGGATCACATCCTCAAAATCATTTCCCTCCAGGAATGCCGTGATGGCCTCCGGCACGGTCTGCTGGCAGCTCTCCACATGATGATAATCCGGCCGGATTTCATCGCAAGTTCGACTTAAATCATAGCCATATCGCTCTGCAACGTATTCCCGGAGCTGTTCTTTCGTGTTTCCTGTCCGCGCCAGAAAAATGATACCGGCAACGACCTGAGCGCCCTTGATCCCCTCCGGATGATTGTGCGTCACTTCCGCTGTTGCTCTGGCGACTTCTTCTGTCCTCTCCAGTGTATCATACAGCCATCCGGCCGCCGACACGCGCATGGCGGAACCATTTCCAAAGCTCCCGTAAGGTGCCGGGTTTTTCTCCTTCAGCCAGACGAGAAATCTTCCGCCATATCCGGCATGAGGATATTTTCGTCCCCATTTTTGCATGGATGCCGTCACAAGTTCCCTGATCCGAGCCGCCGGCGCATTCTTTCCTGCGTCAAGAAGTGCCTCCGCCACAGCTATCGTCATCACACTGTCATCCGTAAAATGCGCGTCCTTACCGAACAACTCAAACTCTTTCGTCTTGTCTCCCTGATCAAATTCATACGGACTTCCAATGATGTCTCCTAAAATTGCTCCATACATTTGCTGTACCTCCTGTCCTTAGCTGGTCTGTTTGTGTGTTTGCCATCTGATAGCCTGAGTCTACCAAAAAAGAAAAAGGAAATGGTCGTTCGACAAGCGACATCTCCATTTCCTTCATAAATTCGCTAATAGCAGCACGCGCCGTCCTGATACTGCTCTCCAGGAATCGGTTTTCTCACGTTATTCTACTACGTGATATCCCGCATTCTGAATTGCCTGTTTTACCTTTTCTCTGTCAATTTCCCGATCAAAGCTAATAATGACTCTGCCTTTTTTATGACTGGCTCTTGCAGATAATCCTGGCTGGCTCCGGCAAATGGCATTTTCAATGCGGATTTCGCAGTTCTCACATTTCATATCGGAAATTTTCAACGTATAATCTCCAAGCTTTTTCCCTTCCAGCTTATGTTTTTCCCTGCTCATCCCCTGGGTGCCTCCGCAGCAGGCACTCTGGCCTTTCATATGTTTCACTGTTTCCCGTATGCCTATAATGACACATACTATGATGATACAAACAATAATTACGTTCCCCATTTGTTCTCCGTTTATCTTCATATTCATTGATAAATCTTTTGTCACCAGCTCAATCAGCTGTAAATCAAGATAATTTTTCACGCAAACGATT
This sequence comes from Lachnospiraceae bacterium, assembly GCA_021199475.1. Taxonomy (GTDB): domain Bacteria; phylum Bacillota; class Clostridia; order Lachnospirales; family Lachnospiraceae; genus Choladousia. The sequence continues at coordinate 43,637 of JAJQHZ010000008.1, read as the reverse complement.
CATCCATAGAGCGGAACAACGCACCGTTTAGTTCCGCAATCTCCTCAACCGGAATAATGGTGCCGTCCATCATAATAAGTGTCCGTTGAAACTCATCCAGTTTTTTCACAACGCCTGTCACAGTAGTATACTCACCGCCGCTCTTCTGTTCGTCCGGCACGAAATAAGTGATCTCGACTATCGGTGAATCGTTCAGGTGTGATCTGAGCAGATTGAGCCGTTCCGAAAGCTTCTGTTGTTCGCTTTCGTCCAGTTCCAGACGCTGATCTGTCAGTCGTTCGGTTTCTTTAACAGCAGCATCGTAACCGGTGAGTGCCGCGAACGGCGAAAACTGTGCTGCTCTGTCCGTCATAGACATATGTGTCCGATGCTCCGATACATGATGAGGCAGGTCGAGGATGTCCTGATAATCTTCTATTTTTCTGGCAACCATTGCTCCTGTACCTCCTCGTAATTCTTTGTCCGCCGATCTGTGTCTTCTCTGTCGCTCTGTCCGACCAGCTACTTTTTATGTCCGCCAATCTGGGCATTGCGGTCACGACCGGTGGCTCCTTCTTCCAGATTCATGCCCTTCAACAATGCGTTCTTCCCGAATTTCTTCTGAATTTCCAAAACTGCTTTCTGTCTGCGCTTTTCTCTTTCCATCTCGGCCTGTTCCGCTTCGCGCTGTTTTTCAAGCTCTGCGTAGTCTGTGAATAAGTCAAGCTGTTCCGGTTCCGGCGGTCTGATCTTGTCTTCGCTGACAACATGGTTGGCGAAACATACATCCGGCGCACCAGCAGATTGTGGTCAACTATACGGTCAAACAATTCCATTGCCGCATCAGTAATCAGGCGGGTGGATGCTGTCTGCCTTTCAAGATTGATGGAACCATGCGCCTGCTTTGGAATTTTTCTGCCGTAGTAATCCGTTGTGACTTCTCCTTTGTATGATTTTCTACGCTCAGGATCATTCAGATTTTCTGTATCATATCCGATGGTCAGCACAATCTGATCAGTAACCAGTCCCTTATCCACGAGGTCCAGTGAGAGAGCGTCTGCCATTTCCCGGACGACAAGCTTTGCCTTGTCAAATTCATAGGGAGATTGAAGTACCTGCCCGGAGCTGATGCTGTTGTTCTCCGGCTTGAATGATTTAATGTCAGAAATACGGCATGGTTCCCAGCCCCATGCGTGGTCAATCAGAAGCTCCGCATTAATGCCAAATTCCTTATAAAGCTGATCTTCACCATAGCTGCTCAGACTGCATCTGGCAATATCGCCCATCGTGTATAGGCCCATTTTTCCCAATCGTCGGGCATAGCCGCGGCCCACACGCCAGAAATCCGTGATGGGCTGATGTGCCCACAACTCCCGGCGGTAGCTCCTCTCATCCAATTCCGCAATACGCACACCGTCTTTATCCGCGGGAATGTGTTTCGCCACGATATCCATCGCAATCTTACAGAGATAAAGGTTCGTACCGATTCCTGCGGTAGCCGTAATCCCAGTTTCTTTCAGGACTTCCCGAATCATCTTCATAGCCAGTTCATGGGGCGTAAGATGGTAAGTCTGCAGATAATCGGTCACATCCATGAACACCTCGTCAATACTGTAAACATGGATATCTTCCGGTGCAATGTAGCGCAGATAAACCTGATAAATCTCTGTGCTTCGCTGGATATAATGTGCCATCTGCGGCGTGGCCACAATGTAATCCAGAGACAGCGAAGGGTCTGCATTCAGTTCATCAATATTACAAGAAGAACCGGTAAAAGCTCGTCCGGGTGCGCGCCGCTGCCGCTCTTCATTTACCTGCTTCACCCGCTGAACGACTTCAAACAGTCTGGCCCGGCCGGGGATTCCATAAGATTTCAGAGATGGGGAAACCGCGAGGCAGATCGTTTTCTCCGTGCGGCTTAAGTCTGCGACCACCAGATTCGTGGTCAGCGGATCAAGACCGCGTTCCGCGCACTCCACCGAGGCATAAAAAGATTTCAAGTCAATGGCAATATAAGAACGATCCGGCAAGCGATTTACCTCCTTCCCCGGAATTTCAGCAAAGCTGCAGGAACATAACATCGCATGCCGCCACAGCGATTAAAAGCCTTTTACTCTTTCACAAACCTTTCCACAGCCTCCAGCGCTATCTTATTGTGCTCTTTGGAAAACCCATGCTTTCCATCCGGAATAATCACAAGCTCTGCATTGCTGTAAGCTTCCGCTGCTTTCCGGGCATAGCTGCAATCCACAATTTCGTCTTTTGACCCATGCACAATCAGAACCGGTCCATTATAAGAGGAAATTGTTTCAACTGCATCCACATCCAGAACAGACTGTGCATACGCTCTTCCAAGTTTCATCGGTCCGCAGTGAATCACTTCCGGAATATTCTGCGGGTCAAATTTCGCAAACATCATCTTACCCGCCCTGGCATCATCCGGAATACACAGAGCCGGATAAAACAGAATCAAACGCCTGATTTTTTCACCAAGCTCTGCCCCGGTAAGTGCGGACACGAAACCGCCCTGACTGCAGCCCATCAGGGTAATATCGTCCTTGTTTACAAAGGAAAGCTTTCTGGTATAGGCAATCACTGCTTTCAGATCTTCTTTCTCCGTAAATACAGTCATTTTGGTTGTATCATTATCACTTTTTCCATGGATGCAGCCGCTATTGAAGTCAAAGCAAAATGCCGCAAAGCCACGTTCTGCAAGAAATTTCGCATACCCTTCCGTGGTTTTGTAGTTTGCCATAAAACCGTGGCTGACTATTGCTATCGGAAGATTCTCTCCTTCCGGAATAAAAGCAAGCCCCTGAATCGTCATCCCATCTCGTCTGCATAAAAATCTCTTTTTTGAAATGTTCATTTATATCACCATTTTAACCTTTCTTTCGTCTCAGAGCTTTCAACAAATCTTTCCTCGGCTCCGTCCCGGACGGAATGTTTTTCAGGCCCGGCATATGTCGCTGCAGCATCACCAACGCCATGATAACTGTGAGAATCCCTGCTTCATTTCCATAAAAGTAAAATGCCGGCAGGATAAACGCAGCGGGTATCAAAACAGCCCCAACCGGCAGGTAATGACTAATCAATACTCCAATCAGTCCTATTATGCAGGCAACCGGAAATCCGTCTCGAGACAATCTCTGCTGTCAGAAAATTACCAAACACATATCCGAGCAACAGGCTTATGAATCTGCCCATTATGCATCACTGTCCTTTTCAAATCTTAAAAATAATATCATTCTTGCCATCCATCCTGCAATCTGCTACACTGTCCATCAGAACCTCGGAAGGTGGAATCAGATATGAATTATAAGGAATACATTTGGAACAAAGTACACAGCCTGTACTATCAGTATGATATGAACTGCGCACGTACAACGCTGACTTGCCTGTCGGAACTGTATAACTTTCCAGTCAGCGATGATGTTTACACTGCAGCCATTGGAATGCATGGTGCCGGTGGTTACAGAGCACAGTGTGGTCTGATCGAAGGTGCCCTGATGTTTATCAGCCTGTACTTTTCCGCGGCACACATGAGCGAAAAGAAAATTGTATCTATCTGCTATCAGTATGCCAGGGAGTTTGAAAAAACATTCGGTTCATTAACTTGCCGGGAACTTCGCCCGGGCGGATTCTCAAAAAATGATCCGCCGCATTTATGCGAGTCCATTACCTGCCAGGCGATTGAATTTGCTTACCTTTTTATTCAGGATGCTGAACCGTAAATCTCATGGGATTACGCATCAAAATATCGGGTGTTTGCAATGTTCAGTAATACAATAACAAAGTTTTTATTCCGTCTCCCTCCGGCTGTTTAGGTATTCATTATATACTGCGTTGCTGTGTTCCAACTGCTTTTTCTGCATAATCCGGTTCCTGTCTCCGAGAATTGCCAGCATCTCATCCACAATCTCGCCTTCCGGCAGTTCGCTGTAATGAGAAAGATAATAGATCATCCTCTGTGCTGTAAAATCTGTATTCAGGTTCTGGGTTATCAAGTCGCAAAACCGTTCTTCATATCCTTTTTCCAGCATAATCTGATACAGTTCCTGACTCAATTCTGATTTTGGTTTCATATGCTCCGCCAACTTCCTGTTCTGTTTCACCATGTATAAACTTTTACTTCACAATTCCCGATCCCAAACGCTGCATATTCCTCATTGCTCATATCGTGGAAATAAGAATACACCACGCGGGCAATCCCATTATGAGCCACCAGTAAATAAGTTCGACCATTTGTCCGGATGTCATCGATCAGGTTATACACCCGCTGACATAGTTGCATCATCGACTCCCCACCATCATAACGATCCAGAAAATGGGCTTTCGCTGCCCGGAATTCCTGTCCATCTCTGGGCGTAGATTCATATCGGCCAAAATTCTGTTCTTTCAGCCGAGGCTCCATCCGCATAGGGATACCGGTTTCTTCTGAAATATGCCTTGCTGTCTCAGAAGCCCGCACCAAGGGTGAATACAGGATTTCGTCTATTGGCAGTTTTTCAGCGGCAAGCTGTTTGCCAAGTGCGATTGCCTGTTCATGCCCACGCTCCGTAAGGGCAATATCCGTAGCGCCGCAGATCTTATTTTCGACATTCCAGATTGTCTCGCCATGTCTTGTGAAATAAAGTGTTCCCACGATTCTCTCCTCCTAGTACAAATGCTCCAGATAACTTCCATCCGGCTGTAATTCCTCAAAGCATTCCGTCAGATTATCATCATACATGATCTGCAGCACTTGCCGCATCCCACCGGCCAGTTCCTTTTTCTCATATTCTTCTCGAGTAATCCAGTATACCTGTCCTTCTTCGGAGCTTTTCAAATCTCCCTCGAATGACTCTGCACGGTAAAGCAGACCGACGTTATGTAAACCATCCCGATACCAGTGATAGATCCCTTTCAGCACCGGATGATGAATCGTCAGGCCCGTTTCTTCCTTCATTTCCCGGATGACCGCTTCCGTAAATGTCTCCCCGGCTTCCACATGGCCTCCGGGGAATGTTGTACCGCTGTAATTACTGCCTGTTTTATCCAAGGCAAGTATCTGATCCCCATCGCACAGCATACACATATTCATGAAAATTACTTTTTCCGGCGGATGTTTCTCCGCCTTTTCATGATTTTTCATTTGCATCACCATCTTAATTATATACAAGCTATCTGATATAATCCACCTTCATCCCAGTTCTGGGCATTACAGGCTGCTTCTCATCATAATTTCCCAGTGCCAGCGCGCCGCATATCGTTTCCTTCGCTTTGATTCCCAATGGTTCCAGGAATTCACGAATGGAAGGATTTTCATCCAGCCAGTGCAGCTGATTGATCCAGCAGGAGCCGACGCCCAGACTTTCCGCTTCCAGCATCATATTCTGCAGTGCTCAGGCGGAGTCCGCAACCGCATTCGGATATCCTTTCCGATTAGCAACCACGACCAGGATCGGTGCATGGTAATCAAACGCATAATTTCCACGCCTGGACAACCGGATGGAATTCTGGATGCTGGCGTACTGATCGTCGGAAAACTCCATCTGTAAAAAGCTTCCTGAACCAATCCCCGTAGATTCTCTCTGATTTCAGCATTCATAAGCACAACAAAATGCTCTTAGTCTTTTACCTCCCACTTGCCCGAACGACGATTTCCGATCCGTTTCAATTTCCCGATTTGCTGCAATTTCGGAAGTGACCTTTTAACGGTTGCCAGAGAAATACCTGTTGATTCATGAAGCTGTTTTTGTGTAATCTCCGGCTTTTTCCGAATTGCTTCCAGTAAGCATTCTTCTTCCCTGCTTAATTGAGCCTTCGTCACGCTCTCATCAGTCTCATTAGTCTCAAGATTAGTCTCATCAGTTCCGAGATTAGTCTCATCGGTCTCTTTTGCATGTGCAACTAATCGCGGATCAACAACGCCATATTGATCAAACACCGGTTTCTTCCGAAACAGATTCATACGGAAATCACTTCCCCTGTCAAGCAGCTCCGGCTCTCGCAGACCATATTCTTTTGCCTCGTCCATGATTTTGGGAATCCCGCTTCCCCATGCTTCGATCAGATTCATATATGAAAACACTTCCGCTATACCGCGGTTTCTGATTTTAGACATTCCGGTTTTCATTTGCTCTATAGAGATATCTTTATCTAACATTCCAGGAGTCGTCACTTCAACCCTGTCATCAAAAATTGCAACCTGTATCTTGCCTGGGGACAAATACGACCGATGGCATACGGAATTTGTGATCATCTCACGGATTGAACGAATCGGCAGTTCATAAATATCCTGCCTTGCCAGTCCCTCTATCCTTGCTCCAACATCAATATGCTCTAAAACAAACGCATAGGCCTGCTCAATTTCCACATCAATGCAGTCTTTGTATTCCTTTTTCGTAATAAAATAATTGCGCGTTGTTCCCTTAAAGACAGCACACTGGATCGCTGCGTCAGGATAATCTTCCAGCTTTCCGTCTAACAGCTGATATGAGTTTGCTGCATAATACTTGTCATTTTCCTTTATTACGACTTTAAAAGAAAGCAGCTGATTCTTTCCAATCCGTTTTAGTGATTTCTTTCCTTCTTCGCTGGTACAAAGTTCCAACGCATGCTGATAAAGCCTTTCGCAAAAAGTCTCTATCTCCTCATCCGACAGTTCTCTGTCTGTTTTTTCCTGATCATAACTGCGGTTCTCCGCTGATAAAATCAGTTCTTTTATTTGGTATCTGGCAGCTTTCCGCGTCGTTCCGGCAACACGGATATAGGTTCCCTCCAATATTCCCTGACTCTTAATATAATAAGGACATTGCATCCCTGCAGGAATATCAACAATAATAATGTATTTCCCATCAAAATCCTGGATACCTACGCTGGGTGTGATCTTAGGCTCACAGCTATCATAAATAGCATTCGTAACAGCATCCATTTTCCGAAAAACCTGTTCTTTTCCGAAGCCAACGACCTTCCATGTATCATTCTCGATGCCAAATACAAGCCGACCGCCTTTCCCATTCGCAAATGCAACAATGGTACGCATATAAGTTTCACTTTTGGGCGGTATATCAACTTTGTATTCTGTATTATCCTTTTCGCCTGTTAAAATTTCCTCAACTGTCATTGGATTCCTCCCTATTCCAAATGAAACCCTTTCATAGTTGCTGTATTTGAACCGTTTTCTGTACCGGAATCAAACATACTACTGCGAATCCTCCCAGTATACTTCCGCATCCTCGTACCCATCAAAGTCATCATAGTGGTCGTAATAGAACTCCTCCGGGTCGTCATAATCCGACGCATTGTACTCATCGCTGCCGGAACTACTGCCCGAGCTGCCGCCCAAACCCTTCTTTGAACTGCTTCCGGAACTTGATGATGACGAGGAGCTTCCGGAAGAAGTACTGTTGCGCTTATCCCAGACCTGAATCACCTCTCCCTGCACACAGCGGGCAGTAAATATCGTTTTGTTTCCACTTTTAAAATCGTACAGGTTCGCCGTATACGCTTTTCCATTTACCATTTCCGTATTGTGTCGCACTGTCGAAGAAGGTGCTCCCAGAGCCGTTTTGCCGATATACTCCTCGGCAAGCCCTACATAAGGAACCTTCTTTTTCAGGCTCTCAAGAAAAGACTTCTCCTTCTCCGCAGCCCGTTCCGCTGCTTCCTTTTCCCGCTGAACTTGTGCTTCCGATTCTGCGATTGCCTTCTCTTCCAGATAAAGGTCATACTCCTCCGACACCTGCGCTTTAAATGCATCCAGTTCTGTCTGTATCGCAGATCCGGCGTATTCCATCTCCAGAGAGGATACCGTTTCGTAGGCCGAGGTAAGATCACCGTCATCGTAACTCATATGAGCCTCACACAGCGAAAGCAGCTTATCAATTTCCAATTCTGTATATTGCAGTCCTCTGATCTGCTCTAACTTCTCATCCGCTTCCTCATAAAGGTCCTGCTTGATCAACTCCTCCGCCTGCCGATAGGTTTCCCTCACCTCCGCCTCAAAACGTTCTGTGCGGAAATTCCGGATCTCCATTTCAGCCAAATTAAAATTTTCTGATTCTTTCAAAGCCTTTCCCACCTTAATCTTCGAATATTTCTTCCAGAGTCTTTTGTTTTGTAAGAAGTCACTTGTGAGTAATCGGCACATCTTGGTCGAACACCATTACAGAGGGTGAAATATTTTTGCAAAAATATGTAATAGTCCCCGGTCCCAATGTGCATTATTTCATTTTTTGATTCTATACCTGCGATTCCGATATGCGGCCGTAGCTTCTATCTGTCCAGCATCCTCCAGTTCTTTTAATAGCTCTCTTATCCGTCTGCCTTTTACATTTAAAACTCCGCACAGTTCATTAGATGAGCACTCTGGCACGGTAGACATATATGCTAAAATAGCAGCGTATTGTTCCTGTGTTTTTTTCTGGACTTTTTTTTCGGCATTTTTTATTGGCACTTTTTCGCTTGTTACTGGCACTATTCCACCGATTATCGGCATTTTTCCGTTTGTTTCCGACACTTTCTTACTTGTTTCTGGCACTTTCTGCCTCGTTTCTGACTCCTTTCCATTTTCTAAAAAAACTTCTGTCTCAGTTACCGGAGTTATTTCAGGAACTACTGGCATTTTATCGGAAGTATTTGTGCCCATATCTGATTTTATCAAGGTTTCAAAATGATAATCAAATGAATAGGAATCATCCAGCGGCACTATAATCCGAAACACATCGCCTTCCTTGAATTCCGGATTCTGGCCAGAATAATATTTGCTGTATTTGAACAGCTTTCTGGTACCGGAACCCAGCGTATCCGCCAGTCCAATATTGCGGAAAAATGAAGCAATAATCGGATTTTTGGGATTCGGTTCCAGATTATCCGGCGTGATGAATCCTCCGCCTGCTGCCCTGTTTGCATTTTCCACATACATCTGGTCTTTCTCAATGACAAATTTCGCCATATAAGGACTCGTAAATTCCCGGTGCATCAGCACATTGCTGATCATCTCACGTGCCAGAATATTTCTCAGGCTAACTCTGGCATCATCCTCCAGAAAAAATTTGTCTAAAAGATGTTTCCTTGCGAACTCCATCAACCGGTCGTAGCTCTCAATCAGATTCGTCCGGACAATCTCCCGGTCATCATAACGGTCTACATTCACTTTTCGAAGAAGCGCATCGGTCAAATATGCCGGACAAACATTCAGAATTACATCGTCCTTTCCGAGGAGCAAAATAGCAGCCAGATTATATCCGCTTTCTCCAGTAGCCATATCTGTTCCATACAATCCTGCACTCTTCAACAATTCCTCATCACTTAAGTCCTTCCACGGATGCACTCCGCCCGCATGATTCACTGCCATCTGCCGCACTCTGGGAAGCAAATCCAGTCTCAAATCTGTTATCTGGGCATACGGATAGATTTTCTTCTCTGTATAAATATTCTGCTTGCGAATATACATCTGCGCAATCGCAGAGGTAGCCGTAACCTTCACATCCGCGTCATCTACCCGATCGTAAATGACCCTTTTATAACTGTGCACTTCTGCGCTGGGAGGCACGTGGACATGAATAACCTTATGTCCTTCCTCGTCCGTTATGATCTTTGGAGACAGATAGACGGTCGGCGAAAACAATGCCGGATTGCTGACTACACTGATAAAGTTTTTCACCATATCCGAGGCCGAATTTTCCGGCACGCCAGCTATTGTTCCGTCATCCAGAACACCCATAAACAAATCGCCCCCGAATCGGTTCAGGAAAGAGCAGACACTCTCATAGGTGTCTGATTCAATACCAATGCCACAGCGTTTGAATTCAACAGCCACGGTTTCTCCGATTGTAAGAATCGATTTCAATGTCTTTAAGTCCATTACTGATCTCCTTCCCCGTGATTTCAACAAAACTACAGGCCCGCAGCATTGCATACCGTCACAATGATAAAAGCCTTTTACTCTTTCACAAATCTCTCCACAGCCTCCAGCGCGATCTTATCGTGCTCTTTGGAAAACCCATGTTTCCCATCTGGAATGATCACAAGCTCCGCATTTCTGTAAGCTTCCGCCGCTTTCCGGGCATAGCTGCAATCCACAATTTCGTCCTTTGACCCATGCACAATCAGAACCGGACCATCATAAGAGCAGATTGCTTCAATAGCATCCACATCCAGAACAGACTGTGCATACGCTCTTCCAAGTTTCATAAGTCCGCAGTGAATCACCTCCGGAATATTATGCGGGTCAAATTTCGCGAACATCATTTTTTTCATGATTTTTCATTCGCATCACCATTTATATTTGATATCTATTGTCATCCAAAACCAGATCAAATGATCGTTGGCATCAAGGACACTGATTTTCATTTAGCACATAAGGTTTGCACAGTCGACCATAGAATGGACGATATATTTCCCGATACAAATCCTGTACTGCGCAGTGCAGCTGAGCCGCTGGTAAATCAATACCAGATCGTCCAATATATAAAATATTATAATCCATGCCAAACAGCAGGCATTTTGTATTTGTCAACACAGCGCCGTTTGAAAGATAAAAATGTATTCGTCTTCGGCGGAGAGTTACTTCCTCATAAGTCTTTGCCGTATCAGGACTTTCTGCCTCAATGAAAACGCCGTTTTGGGCCGGATACGTATCCTCCAGTTTCTGTAGAAATTCACTGCCGGTTCCATGACCACGCAGTTCAGGAATCACTGCAAAATAATCCAAAAGTGCATACATACCGTCCTCAGTCAGAATATAGCAGGCATAAGCCAGCAAACTGTCATCGTCATAGTAGCCATAGCTGGCGTATTTTCCTTCGTTTGTCATTTTTTCCATGGACGAGTACGGTCGGCGCTCATTGCGGGGAAAATCCTCTTTCACATGCGTTTTGTAAATCTGCTTCAGTTCATTCAGTTTCAACTCTTTTATCTGTTTCACAGCAGTCCCTTTTCCTTACAGCTGCGGAATCCTTTTCGGAGATTGCTCCGTTATTAGCCGCTGGTCATCTGATATAATCTACCTGCATTCCGGTTCGTGGCTTTACAGGCTGTTTCTCATCATAATTTCCAAGAGCCAGCGCACCGCATATCGTTTCTTCCGCTGTAATTCCCAACGGCTCCAGAAATTCACGAATAGATGAATTTTCATCCAGCCAGTGCAGCTGATTGATCCAACATGAGCCCACACCCAAACTTTCTGCTTCCAGCATCATATTTTGTAGTGCACAGGCAGAGTCCGCGACCGCATTCGGATATCCTTTCCGGTTTGCAACCACGACCAAAATCGGCGCATGGTAATCAAACGCATAATTCCCACGTCTGGATAACCGGATAGAATTCTGAATGCTGGCGTATTGATCATCGGAAAGCTCCATCTGTAAAAAAGCTTCCTGAACCAAGCTACGCAGTTTCTCTCTCATTTCCGTATTCATAATCACAACAAAGTGCACTGTCTGGCAATTACCGCCGGTCGGAGCATAACGTCCGGCCTCCAGAATATCGGCCAGCTGTTCCTCCGTGACCGGTTTGTCATTATATTTCCGTGTGGAACGGCGTTCCATGATTGTCTGCAGCATCTCGCTCATTTTATTTTTCCTCCCGTTTTGCTCATTGTCGTATTATTTACTGTACTTAGATAATTTTCTAGTGGCAGAACACCATACACAACATTACTACTGCGCATCCTCCCAGTATACTTCCGCATCCTCGTACCCATCGAAGTCATCATAGTGGTCGTAATAGAACTCCTCCGGATCGTCATAATTCGATGCATTATACTCATCGCTGCCGGAACTGCTGCCCGAACTCTTTTTGGAACTGCTTCCGGAACTGGACGATGACGAGGAACTCCCGGAAGAAGCACTGTCGCGCTTATCCCAAACCTGAATCACCTCTCCCTGCACACAGCGGGCCGTAAATATCGTTTTGTTTCCACTTTTAAAGTCGTACAGATTCGCCGTATACGCTTTTCCGTTTATCATTTCCGTATTGTGCCGCACCGTGGAAGACGGCTCTCCCAGAGCGGTTTTGCCGTATTACCACCAATTATTAAAAAAGGAACTGAAGAAATCCTTTGTTTTGTAAGAAGTCACTTGTGAGTAATCGGCACAACGTGGTCAGGCACCATTACAGAGGGTGAAATCCTTTTGCAGCAAATATATAATGGTACCCGGTCCCGATATGCCCTGATCTACTTCACAGTTTCATAGCTTTTTACACAACCGCTTAATTGGCGATTCGTTTGCCAGCTTTTCGTTCGCTGCCTTTCCTTTTCTGCACATCCTCCCAGATTGGCTCCAGACACTCCTCCGGAACCTCTCCGCATGCACGGAAGCTCGCGACTGCCTCGCTCATCACACGGAAATTCAGCTCTGTCCCCTCTCCATCCGGCACATAATCTGCCGCGCGGTTCGCGCTGATTCCAAACTGTCCGGCTGTAGTGACCGCATCCATATTGGCTCCAAGAAAGATAAACTCCCAGCCATATCGTTCTTTCTGTCTCTCAATCTGATGCCTGACCGTTTGCAGCGAGTACTCCCGGCTGGCATTCTCCTGACCATCTGTGATAATCACAAACATCACCTTCTCCGCGCGATAGTCTTCCGAAGTATTCTTCTGCGCCATTCCGATTTTATGAATGGTCTTACCGATAGCATCGAGCAAAGCCGTCGATCCGCCCACACAATATTCCCTGTCAGTAATCGGTTTCACCGCCCGGATGTCAATCCGATCATGCAGCAGCTCATAGCGATTGTCAAACAAAACCGTTGTAATTACACACTCGCCATCGATTGCCTTCTGCTTCTGCAGCATGGCGTTGTAACCGCCAATCGTGTCACTTTCCAACCCAGCCATCGATCCGCTTTTATCCAAAATAAATACCAGCTCTGTCAGATTTTTCTTCATTTCTTTCGTCCTCCTGTGTTTTATGATTACACCGTTACTTCTTTGTGTCTTCACACCTGCGATGTATTTATTCATAAAATAGCACAGGAGCCATTCGGATCGGTCGCTTTCAAAGCGACAAAATTATCATTTGCTCCCCAGCAAAGGCTGATCGTACTCGAACAAAACCTCGTTGATCTGATAAATGTCATAAATGCCGTTCACAATAAAAAATTCAACGATGACATCGAATTTCTGGCTGTGAGACAGGGCATATCCGGCCCTCTCCAGAAGGTCATCGGTTTCCGAAAGGGAAAGCTCCAGCGCAATTGCCAGTGCTATTATCGTCCGCTTGCCGGGAAGATATCCATTCCCGCTTCTGATCTTCGAAAAAAGCCGCCGGTCAATATTCGCCCGCTTGTATACCTCTGCATCCGTTTTCCCCTTCGCATCAATCAGACGCAAAAGCGTATCTCCAAACGGCTCATCAAGATCCATCATCCAGTCATCCAGAGAACCACCAAAAGGCACCGATTCATTCCTCAATGCCTGCTTTTCTACGTCAAGCAGTTTTCTTTTTGAAAGATGCCGGCGTTCTACATAGTTTTCATCAATGTATTGTCTGATGGCTCCCTGCAGCTTCTCTCCCACAGAGAGCGCTTCCTTATCGAAAACGGCAAGATAAATGTCCATGTCATTTTGTTCGAGGAACTCCCTAATCGAGGATACCGCCACCTGCATGGCCTCTTTTTTCGGATAACCATAGATGCCAGAAGAAATCAGCGGAAAGGCAATACTGCCGCATTTATGCTGTTTCGCCAAAGTCAGAGCTTCTGTATAAGCCGAGTGAAGCTCTTCCTCACACCGTTTGGCGTCTTCTCTTTGATAGGCCGGGCCGACTGCATGAATCACATACCTCGCCGGCAAACGAAATCCCGGCGTGATTGCCGCCTGACCGGTCTGAATCGGCGCCAGCTTATCACAGGCATTCTGCAGCTGCTCCGGTCCAGCCGCATGAAAGATAGCGCCGCACACGCCTCCGCCCATACGGAGATCGGTATTTGCAGCGTTTACGACCGCATCTACATTCATTTTTGTTATGTCCTGTCGGACGATAGTAAAAGGCATAGGTTATTCCCCCTGACTATAACACCGATAGTTTTTGATATCGCTCACCATCTTCTTTCCGCATCATCTTTTGCCATTTCCAGATAATAATTATAATCGATTTCTGTTTCATAATCCTCCGGATCAATGCCGTATTCACTTCCATCTTCTCTCATGCTTACTCTACCCCAAGCGCCTTAAACACCGCATCTTCCGCGCTCTGATAAGGTATCAGCTGAAATGCGCTCATCAAATCTGAAGGAACCGTTGCAAATTCGATCATCGAAATGGAAGGTATTAATACTTTTTTTGCTCCACAGTCAGCACATACCTGTAATGTGTTCGCCAATTCATCAACTTTTATCAGTGTTCCACTAATACTGATTTCCCCAAGCACAGCCAGCGAACTAAGCGTTGATCTCCCCAGTGCAATTGAACAAAGTGCAATCAATGTTGGCAATGCCAATTTCCCGGTCATTCCGATCCCCTGCAAATCCTGATAATTAATTATATAGTCCTTTGTCGTGGTGCTGATGGCTCCGCTGATCCGGTTCCCGTTTGCTTTCAGGAAGTTAAATGCTGTGTTTGCTGCTTCTTTCGCTTCCCGGTCTGATCCAATCCCTGTTCGTTCAAACTTGCCGTTACCCGGAAGCATCTGGCTCTCTAAGCGAAAAACACCAAGCATTCCGGATCTCCCGCGGGATACGGTATAAACCTGTCCCGGATTACACATTCCTTCCGGAATAAGTTTTCCGCTGCCCTGTTCCGGTACCGAAACATAATGCTCGGACATATCTTCCAGATCTATGTAGGAAAAATTCACATCATAAAATTCCATTCCGCCCAGCTTTTTCAGTTGCTCTTTGACACGGCGCCGCATCTCCAGTGCAAGCTTCAATATTTCTTCCAGCTGTTCCTTTGTGAATTCCCCATCCGGATACATCAGTTTCAGATAACCGTCCACCATCTTTCTGACAGCGATGGTATCGCGCTGATTCAGATTCTTTCCTAATCGGAAATATCGGTCAAGAGCATCCCCATACTGTTCCTTCCGCAATTCCCGAATGAATTCCGACAAGTAATCTGTAATGAATCCATAATCATCTGTAAAATGCTCTGGTCGGAATTTCGGCACTTCCCATCCCGGCAAATAACAATGGATTCTATCAAGAAACGCCGTGTCCGTTCCCATTTCGGGCGGAAAGGGATCAAACAGGCTGGAAGTTTTCAGAAGTACATCCACTTCCTGATTGATGTTCCCCACAAATACCATGGACGCAGATGCTGCTTTTTCTTCTTTGCCACGGGCAAAGGATCCAGATGCCATGTAATCCTTCATGATCTGCACACCATCTTTATCTTTAAACCGAATTCCAGCTACCTCATCGAAAGCCACGCAGTCCCACAGGCCAACCAGACCGACGGTTCTTCTCCCCATGTTATAAAACAAATTGGCCACTGTTGTCTGGCCGCCAGACACCAGAATGCTGTTCGGTGATATTTCCTTATACAGATGGGATTTTCCTGTGCTGCGCGGTCCCAGCTCACAGAGATTGAAATTATTCTCTATCAATGGAATCATTCGGGTCAATAACAGCCACTTTTCACGTCCAGTCAGTTCATCCGGTTCCATTCCGATAGATCGCATAAGCACGTCCATCCATTCTTCCTTCGTGAATGCCTTGCGCCCTTCCTTCAGTTCCGACATTTCCACATGCGGCATCTGGATCGGAGACACTTTCCGTATCTGAATCGGATTTCCGTTCTTTTTTTCTTCCTCCACATATTCATATTGCAGATGAACGATACCCCAGATTCCGCCACAAAGCAGCCTATCATATTTTTCAGGATACTCATCAGGAATCGGGATGTTTGTCAACCCAAGATTGGAAAAATCCGCCACATAAATATTTTTCTTAATATCCAGGCGTACCGTTATCATATCAATAATAGTATGAGTGCCGCGGCTCCGCAGTCTGGATAAGATTTTCTGTGCTTCATCCGGTCGGACAAAATTCTCCGACAGAATCTGTTTTACATTCTGTACCCCTTGTTCAATAATTTCCTCATCATCCGAGCTGCAGTACTGTCCCAGAAGGAATTCCAGTACATAAACCGGAACGTTCGCTCCTTCCTTTATCTTCTTTGTCAGATCCTTTCGCACAATGCGGCCTTCAAAATTCTGACGTAATTTCTCTTTTATAATCTCACGACGGCTTTTTTCTACATTTTCGTCCATTCGAATCAAATCTCCTTTTATCGGATTAAAGCTTTAAAAAACGTCTTCTTTGATTTTGCAAGTGATACCACGGAAAAGACGTATGTTCCAGCTTTCGTGGGCAAAGTAGAGCAATAAACGCCAGAAAAATTTGACATTATCTCATTTGACGCAGAGTCTGCCTCTCCTTCAGACATTACATAAATACCTTCTTCTACACTGTAAAAAGGCTTCAGCGCTTTTTTAATACCCGCCTCAGTAGCACGTTTCATATTCTTACCCCATTCTAATTTGCAAGGATCCGCCTTAAACCGATTTCAGGTTTCATTTCGATACATATAAATTTTATCTCCGCCCGGAATTCTGTAATCAACTTTTCCTGTTCTCCATTTTACGAATATGTTTTTTATCCTTCTCTGTAAGTTGCCTGTTCCCAGTTCCATACCAGCCAAACGATGTCTTATGCCAATATGTAGGCATTGCCAGCCATTTGATCAATTTTACAATCAATGCGATAAAGCCCACGATTAGAGCAATCAAGATTAAGATTAAAATAAATATCCACATGCCAAAATCCCCTTAAAACATAAGACATCAGAAAAAGTCAAAATCGTCCACTGCGAACGCTATGTCAATCTGAAATTCCTCTTTCTGCGGAGCCTGCAGCCCGCTCTCATCCGCAATCACCAGATAATAGGATGCGTGGCTGTCATACTTCTGTGAACGAAGGTTAAAGCTGCACCGGAATGTCCGCTCCTGCCCGTTCTCACTGGTCTTGTCTGCAATAATCTTCCCTGTATCACTGATCTGTTTCCCTTCTGCATCCACAAAATATAACAGGTAAGTTGCCGCCTCACGGTTCCCGCCCACAGCTTCCTTCTGGTAGAAGTTCAGTGAGAAAATCATATTACTGATCTTCCGGTTCGCAGACAGAAGATTCAGACTCACCGGCTTCGTATCAATCTTATCCTTGTTGCGCTTGTAAGCACTCGTGCTGGAACGAAGGAAATGGTACTCAATCACTGGTATGACCATCTCCTGCAGACTGATGCCGCCATGCACAAAGTTCAGTCCGCCGCCTTTCTTTTTGATGCGGACGCTTTCTCTCGGAGCAAAGGCATCATAATTCTCATCTATAAACTTCACTGGCAGAAGGTACTCTGGATTCGCACCTTTTCTGGTAATCAGATATCTGCGGTCAATCTCCACATCCTGTTCAGATGGTGTGGTCTTGTCCACTTTGCTGTCTTCATTGAGAGGACTGTATGTATAAAGAAAACCATGATCCGCAGTGATGATAATCTTGGTACCACCAAACTCATTCACAATGATCCGCACCAGATTCTTAATCTCTGTTATAGCCTCATCACAGGCCGGGAATACAGAGCTGTCCGATGTATGGCTTGCCTCGTCTATTTTATCATGGTAGATGTAGACAACATCCATGCCCTTCACCAAGGCAGACCGCTCGGCACGCTTCATGCCGATGATGTTATCGTATTTCAGCGCCACGCTTTTCGAATTCGCAGATTTCAGCACCTTGTCCCGATAACCAGCATCCGTGGACTGTCCATCTGCCAGAACCGCAAGCTCACTGCCTGACTTTTCTGCCACGGAAATATTCTGGTTTGGCAGAAGTGCCGCCATACCAAATTTTGTGACGGTTGGGAAGATAGCCTCACAGCTGTTTAAGTTCACCTTGCTCTGCGTCTCTCTGCGAAGCTGCTCCGCAAGTGTGGCTGCGACTTCATACCGCAGGGCATCGGATATGATGACAAAAATACGATTGTCCTCGTTCTTGACCTTGCTGCGATAGAACTCGGTTTGCTGCGGCACCTCCAAAACCCGACCATACTGTGCCAGGTTCTCCGCACACGCATCCGACCAGTTCTCTCCAAGCTGCCCCAGAAACCAATGCGAATAAAGCCCTTCAACCTTCTCCGTCACACGCTTGAACAGGTCATCCAGATTTGGATTTGATTCTTTCAGGCTGCGCTGGAAGCAAAGATGGAACTGCCGGTAGTAGGTGTCCATCTTATAATACTCGGTTGTGTATTCCTTCCAGACCTTCGCCGGTTCCACCGTGTGGAATCCCTCTGCGTGTTCCAGGAAGAAGCTCTGCATATTTGCAACCTGCAAAATCCCCTCGTAATAACAGGAGACCGCATCGTACCATGCAAAAGTTCTGCGCTTCTCCACAATTCCTCGGATGACATCAACCTGAATAATCTGGTCGCTGATTTCCGTCATCATAGAGGTCAGAATGCACTCATTCACACAAGGGAAGATTTCTGTATCAGCCAGCTCCTCCAGATTCATGTTCTGAAAGCGTCTGGACAGCCGCATCTCATCTTCCACGAAACGAGCAGTCTCATACATCTGCGTCTTCATGTCGCCGTTCATCCAGTCGGACACGGTATCGAAGCAAAACGCCTGATGTGGCGTGGAGATGTAGGAATCCAAACCAGACAGGTGGTCCTGATGCATTGTCCGTGTTAATGCCGTCAGCAGAATATGGATGGCGAGCCTTGACAAGCCGGAGTCCGCGCCTTCGCTATAGCCGGTCGCCTGCGACACCATCACCCAGAACGCGTTCTGCGCTCCGTAATACACCATGTCCTGATAGATTTTATTCGTGTCCAAATCCAGCCCAGCGCTCAAGACAGACTGAATGATATGTCCCGGCTGTGTGTCCTTATTGCCGCAGATAGCCGCCATGACAGCAAGATGCACTTGCGATGCCGTGGAGATGCTCTGACTGTACGCTTTGACCTTTGCCCGTCTGTCCTGATTGTTGAAGAACTTACGGTAATTCTTTACCTGCTTACGGACAACCGGCGTCGCCGGAAGCCCCATCTCATCCATCCAGATGGACTGCAAATCGGCACGGTATTCCTCACTGTAAAGCTGCACATTGATAAGCCAGTTATCGTCATCCTGCGCAAAGGAGAGCGGGAAATACACAAGGTAATTCGTAGAGGTATCCTCCAAACAGAGCAGCTTTTTCACAGCGAATGTATTCGTCCCCGTCAGGGCGACAATCTTTGCATTATCGAGGACGATTTCGTCCAGCTTGTCCTCGAATTCCCGTTCCTCATCATACCAGAAAATAATACGACGCTTATAAAACTCCGAAAGGGGCGCCGCAAACCTGGCGTTCAAATCACGTATAATCTTATCTGTGTCTACACTTGACATAATTTCCTGTCTCCTGCTTCAGTTCGCCTTTATCGAATATCCGAACCACCGGTTCGGATATTCAGGTCGCACTCTCCTCATGGTCAGTTGTATGTACCTTCGATATTGGAAAAGCACCATACTCCTCGTGCTTATTCCATTCATCTATGGAAAGAACCTCAAAGCTGTTTATTAATTCGTATTGTATTTCTTTCAGTTTCTGTAAACGAAATGGCAGCAAACTTGCAATCTCATTTCTTATTCGCTTTCTTGTCACAACATCCCCTTTGGGATATTCAAGAATATACACGTAGCTAATCGGTTTACTCTTTTGTATAGCCTTTAAATAAATCCAGCTATCATAATATTTATACGCAATTTTGTTTTTTAGTTTTTGCCCTGAAGGATCAAACGCCTCCGGGTGCGACGCGCCAAGAACATTTGCATTCTTGTATTCCACCAAAAGTATTCTTTCAGCCGTTTCCGCAGCAAAATCTACATCGCTCAAAATTCCAGCCCCATTTCTCTGGAAAATATCATGAATCTGGTCAGAAGACCATCCTGCCGCTGAAAAATCAAACTGATAAATTCCATTCTCTTCCTGATAAACCTGTGTCATTTTCTCCCCACCATATCCTCATAAACCATATCCAACAGTTTTTCATCTGCCTGCATGATATGATTCGGCTGTAACTCTTCCATTGAAAAAGCAGAACTTCCATAGACTTCATCATTACGATGGTTCACATCCGAAAACGCACCTTTTAATCTGTCTGGCAGTTCAGATGTCCCTTTATAAAGGCTATGAAATTTCACCTGTTCTTTTTCACTTCTGAGAATCTCCAGATATTTCGCAAAATTATAGCTGTGTGTTGCCGCAAAAATCTGAATCCCGTTTTTCTGAAGTTCCAGTAAAATCTGGGCGACAAGAGGAAATAGCTCCGGATTTAAATTCGATTCCGGTTCGTCCCAAAGCAGAACCGTTCCTTTTTCCAGCAATCCGTTTCGTATCAGCTTCCAAAGCAATGCCAGTTTCCGAAGTCCTTCTGCTTCCAGCGAAAAATCAATCTTTCTTCCATCCTTTTTTACAACATAGAAGGTATCATCTTCCTGAATGACTTCCCCATCAATCACCTCACTGATCTGGTCAAGAATAGCCTGCATATATGCAGGAACATTGCGCGCTTCCGGCAAAGAGGCGTTTACAATGATGTCCACCTGTGTTCCGTCAAAGGGCATTTTGTACTTGTTATTCAACGCCAGAAAACCTTTCGAGTGAGAAAGCATCTCCGTCGTAGGGATCATAACGGATGAAATATTCAAACCCAGCCAGTTGTCAAAATTAAAAATGGCTTTATGAGACAAACTATATTGAAAACTGTGTTCTCCATCTGATACTTCAAAATAGCAAAACCCTTCTTTATGATCTTCATTTTTTAACAAATCCGAATCAGACAGGTTATTAGAGAAGAACTTATAAAATCTGTCAGTTTTTCCAGCATCCGTTTTTTCGTTCGACCACTGTGTAGCAGCATAGATCATTTTGAGAAGAGTCGTTTTCCCGGTTCCGTTCTCTCCAATCACAACATTAATACCATCCGAGAAATCCAGCATAAACGCATCATGGATTCTGTCCCCGGATTTCAGTTCTCCTTCTTTCGGATCTCCGTTATTCTTACGCCACTGGCGCTGAAAAGCCATAACATTCGATACCTTAATCGATTTAATCGGCATCATTCATCCCTCCTCTGCTACTTTATTTTTGCCAGGACATCCTTAAATATTTCATAGTTGTGCTTCACACCATCGTCCAAATCAATCGAGATGAACTGGTCAGCCAGATGGTGTATTTTCTCCTCGTATCCGTGCAGCTCGTCCGCCTGATCCTGCAGCTTTTTGAGCTGCTTATTCAGCTTCACACGTTCGCCGGTACCTGCATTTGCAATCTGGTTTTCCAATCCGGCAATCGCGGTGCGATAACGCGCCTGCTGCTCATGCACATAATCCGTGCGGATACGAGCAATGGTGTCCGGCTTGTACCTGTGGATATAAATCAGGCACTTGAAGCCATTCTTCCTGCCGCTGTCGAAGAGCCAGTAAATCGGGCGCTTCTGATAAACCTTCAGGTGGTCGGCATAGAAATCATTCATAAAATAGTTCCGGATGACCTGACGCGGCGCACCCTTGCCGCCGAGCGCATCCGCAATAAATTTCAGATTCTCCTCCAACGTATTCTTTCCGTAAACGACACGGACGAAATCCACGAACCTGTTTGCAATGTCATCCTCAAAATACTCATCATCGCAAATGGGGATAATTCCATCCTTGTCAGGAATGTAAGTGCTGTACTTTGAAGCATCCCACTCGCCTCCGGCATAAGCAAGCCCATCAACATCCAGAGAGTAGCGTCCAAACATACAACCAACCGCATAGGAAATGAAAGAGCGAATGTCACGAGCTTTATCTGCCAGACGCACAGTCACATCCTTATCCTCGACCTCTGGGGCAAGCTCATCCTGCAAACCATAGATGTTAATGAAGATGCGGTTCAGTTCCTCCTCATTGGCTTTCAGTTGAGCAAAGCGGTCAGCGCACTCGTTCACCCATTTATCGTAATGCCACGAAATCCGTCCGAACTTCTCCATACGCGAAGAAACAAATTGCGAATTTTCCTGTTCCTGCTTATCTTGCATGGTAGGAATGAGCGGGTGCCGTTTAAAATCCCAAGAAGTTTCAAAGGCATCCCAGTCGTTATGTGAGATATCTATACATTGAATAACTTTTTCTTTAATATCAGGTTTCTGGCGCTTAGAATAGATAGCAGGAAGTTGTGCAATAACGCCACAACCTGTGTTTATTGTCGGATTTATAATATTGATGGTATTATTGATTACATTACAATTCAATAAACCCGCAAAATACTCATAGTCATCAGCATCATTAACAAAATAGCTGTTTGCCCCCGAATCAAATATCATGCCAGATGGGTAAGCTCTCACGCCAAAAACCCTAGCCCCGACACCAGACCATGTTAAGCCAGATTTGAAATAATAGCTTTCATTGCTAATCTTCCAACCAAGGTTATCGCCAAGATACGGATAGACTCTTTTGGTGTTTTCTTTGATTTCAAACCCATTATTCTCCCAATTAACAACATAATCGTTGTTTCCGTACCATTTTCTAAAACTGCCTCCCTTGCAGTACGGAAACCATTTCTTTCCACTTCCTTGCGCTTCATCTGCATTTGAAAAACCTACTCCGAACTTGGTTTCGCTTACCTCAAACCAAAAGCGCAAGAATCTTTCATTATCACCTGTTCGCATCCCAATGCACGAAGCACCAAAATCAGACATACGTTTGCCTTCAAAAACTTTGATATAGTTCTCTGAAATCCAATATGCTACCGGAGAACCAGGAATTTGGGCAAAGTTCGACTGCTGAGCAGTGTAGCGGTTTTCACCAGTCAAAAACATATGTTCCTTGCCCTGCTGGGTGGTTGGTTCAATCAGGCGGCAGTAGGTGCCCTTATAGTCAGTGTTGTGGCCGTTGCACAGCACAAAGCTTGTGGTCTGTACAACCTCGCCGCAGATTTCTTCAAACGCTCTTGGTCCCAAATGAGCCATATTGACTGTATCTTTTTGCAGCAACTTTCCCCGGAGCTTTTCAAAACTGGACAGAAACATCCACGCGTGCTGGGTAATCATTGCCTGATAGCCTTTCTTGGCAGTCATTACTCCACACCGCTCAATAAACACAGCGAACAAGTCGCTCTTGCTGTCCGGGTAGTTGTCCTTCACATATTTCCCCAGCTTTGCTCCCATGCCGCTAGAACCCATATAAGGCGGATTTGTACAAACCACGTGGTACTTCTGCGCCAAAGCCTCTGCCACCTGAATCAGCGGCAGGATGGTCTTCAGCGTGGGCTCTTTGTACATACTGATGTCGCTGCGTACCTCATCCATTCTCGCATAAAGAGCAACAAAATCCACCTGCGAAACATTCAGGATAGAGCCATACTCCTTCGCATCATGCAGTTCATCCACCAACACTCCGAAGTCCTTCTTCAGCTTCGGGTCATTGTTCGTGAAGTATTCGATATCCAGTTGGTTCAGATGGTTGCTCTCCACGATGGCATACACATAGGGCTGTGGAATGTTAGGATTGCCGTCCTCATCCTTTCTGGTCAGGAACCGACGGTCATAGCTTCTTGCCTTCATCATCACAGAGAAATAGGCAAGCTGTGCCGCACGCTCATCAATGTCAAGACCGTAGAGATTATTCTCAACGATTGACCTGACCGCTTCCGATGTCGTATAGCCATAGTCCGTGTAAATCTGCATCAAAATGTCGAACAGGTAGTCGAGTATATGGCCGCTGCCTGCACAGGGGTCGATGCACAAAATTTCTTCTGGTTTCAGCACAGCATATTCCTTGCGAATCTCTGCCAGCTGTGCTTCGACATCCGCCTCCTGCTCGGCTTCCTCCAGGTAGTATTTCCACCCGGATTTCAACTGCTCATTTGGATGCCCTTCCACCCAAAGACGGCCAAGAGAGTTTTCTACCATATAACGTACGATCCAGTCCGGGGTAAAAAGCTGCGTAGCAGCAGGAATATTCTCCTTTGTAATCTTTACGTTCTTCTTAAGCGCAGCGAAAACCTCATCCTTTTTCTCCGCATTATAATACTGGTACAGCCATCCAATAATCTGCACCTGGTCAGTCCAGTCTTCTTCCGGGATAGAAGTAACCATCTGCTCGATTACGCTTCCCTCACGGAGAAGATAATCCGGCAGAAGAAGCTCCGTGTAATCATCAATCTTCTGGAACATAACCGGCATGATTTTGCTTAAAGCATTGCACTGAGTAATCAACAAATAGCGATACAGTGCCTCTGTGTCATTTGCATCCTTGAGAGAATAGACTTTCTCCATGTCCAACCCATCCAGTTCCAGATGGATGGCTTCGTCAATAATCTGCGGCTTGAATTCGCCGTTCTCATTGGTAAAGACGCGCACACGGGTAGGAAAGTAGTTGTTGACCTCCATATAGCGCAGGGCAGAAAAGCGGTTAAACCAGGTGTATGCAACTTCCTCCATTGCCTGCTCATAACCTTCCGAGCGAACTTTATGAATCAGCGCCTGTCTCTGCTCTTTCTCGGTAGACGACAGGACACGACCGTCAATACTGTCCGCATTGAAATCGCCGTATCCCTTCGCCGTTACGCCATAGAATTCCGCTTTCTGAGATACACGAGAAATCAGTTCACGCCTTGCCCATGTCGCATATTTTTTTATCGCATTCTTATCCATTACCAGTTCCCTCACTTCAAATCAATGCCGTCACAGTTCTTCAAAAGCTGCTGCAGCGTATCCTGCATTTTTTCAACATAGGCTTTGATGTCCTCCTCGCTCTCCAACCGCTTTGCAGGAAAGACGATGGAGCGGTTCAGGCTTTTATAGACTTTCTTCGGAGCTGTCTTCTTCGTACCATAAGGAAATGGCGGCTCATGCACAGCATTCGGCTCCACGGGCGGCTTCGGCGGCTCCTTCGGGCGTTTTGCGGCTTCCAGTCTGTCCACCGCCTTGTCCTTCTCCTGGAGCATCGGCGGAATCAGGCCGTCCAGCAGAGCCAGGCTTTCATATTCCGCTATCTGCTGTTTCTTTGCCGTATAGAAGTTATCAGCCGTCTGGATGATATTCTTCGAATTGAAATCTCCATCTGCTGCCGTGTGGATTGCCTCCATGCACTGGCGTACCATCTCCAAAAGCTCCTCGCGCTTGGCAGCAAGCAGGCGGTCATGCCCTTCGTGAACTTTAGACATCAGCCCATTCAGTTCCGGGATACGCTTGTAATCAAACTTCCCACCAGGCTGCACGATGCAAATCAGCCGAATCTGATTCAGGGCATCATTGGCTTCCGGCTCATGGGAGAGGTAGTCCAACTCATGACGCAGGTCAGCTTCCAGTTTGACCGCCGCATCAAACACCTTCACCTGACTTTTGAAGAAGTTCTCCACACGCTGCATCTTTTCTTTGTTGTCGTCAAGGTCATCCATGCGCTTCAGCAATCTCTGCACAAGGGCGATATTGTCCTTCTGCTGGCTTAAGACATCATCCGTCAGCTGGATTGCCTGCGACACAAGAGCGTGGTCAGGATATTTATGCCCTGCGTATTTCTTATCCAATTCAGCGTAATAATCACGCTGCTCACTAAATTTCTTTATAATAAATGCAATCAGCCCGTCCTCATCCTGTGGCACATCCATCACGTCAAAATATTCCCGCAGGAAATCCCTCGCGTCGCGGATGTTAGCTGCAGAGTTCAGAATACGCTTGGAGATGATGGTTTTCCCAATTTCGCTCTTTTTGCGCAGCATATCCGGCAGCTTCGGATTATCCGGTTGGATGGTGGTACCGGCATATTTGATGGTGACCTTCTGGTCAACAATCAGCTGTGCGGCTACAGCGGCGATATCAATCTCGCGCCAGCCATAGGGAATTCCCTGGTACCGGCTCTGCACATCCGCCATAGAAGTCGGAAGATTTCGCTTGTACTGAACCTCCAGATATTCCTCCATCTTTGCCGCTGCATCGCGGTTTGGCTCCGTGCCGGGGAGCATGACTTCTTCCTTCCGCAGAATCGAATAGATGTCGGCGTCAGTCTCTGCGTTTTTGGTAATCAGGTCAAGGCCACTGTATACATGGACAACGAGATACTCCAACGCCTGGTCAATCTTTGATTTGGCATCGCCGCCCTTAATTACCAGATGTTCGCCGTCCACATAGAAGGCAGCATTCTCAATTGCCTCTTTCAATTCATCCATCGAGGAGGTCTCATACGCATCCGCCTCTTCCTGCTGCTTTTTTATAATCGTCTGCATGGAGCCGGGAAGCTGTGACACGTTGCGCTGTTTCACATACTTGCGGATCTTCATCGCATTTTCTATTGATTCGTAATACTTCGCGTCCGGAAGCACCACGAGAGCCTGCCCCTTGGACTGTGTCAGGAGATGCAGTTCATTTTTCTCTGTAGCGTCTGTCGCCATTGTCAGGAAGCGGAGGCGCATGCCGCCTGTCACCGCACCGACTGCCATGCCGTCCACCATCTTGTCGAAGTCAAAGTCATACTTGCCGTAACGGTACTTCTTCGTCTGATAAATATCACCGAAAATCATACGACCAAGCTGCGTCACGATGGCAGAGGTGTCCACGTTTGTATTACGAATCTCCCTCGCAATATCCTGCTCCTCATCGGTCAGGAAGTTATATACTTCACCGTTCCGTCCGATATAGTTCTGGCTAAGCAGGCGGTCAAGACTGCCGCGCATCTTCTCACGAAGCTCAATTTTATCCGTGCGAATATCATCCGCCATCAGAATCACAATATTATCAAGGTTTGCCGGAATGTCATCCACATAGCGGATGAGATACAGGAGCTTTAATACATCCACATCCTGCTGCTTCAGACCAAGGTTATTGTCGGCTGCCCTCTGGCAGCGTTCGATTACCCGACGGATAGAACCGTCGAGGAAGGTATGTACGGTATCATAAAAGCGGAAGAACGGCACGAGGGCAAACTCGTCCTTCTCCTGCACCTTCTGTGCCGCCTCCTGGAATCCGGAAAGCATAGAGCGTTCACCACCGGACATATGCTTGCCAGCGTTGCCATGCTTACGAATTTCCGTGAACACTTTCTGCATAATAATAAACTGATAAGGCACAAACGGAAAATCATCAGAGAATTCCTGGGGGCCTTCAAATCCTTTGATATCAAGAATAGAGTCACGGAACGTATACAGATTCCGGAGAGTGGAATCGTTGATATCATAAACCTGCTGCAGACGCTTCTCATAATCCGGCTTCTTTTTCAGCACACGCTTCTGGATCACCTCATCTACGGAAGAAGAAGAGAGGGAAAGCCTCGTCTTAAAGCGGGCCTGAATGCGGGAGAACTCATCCGAGCGCACTTTAATAATCTCATCAATTGCTTCCTGACCAGTGCATACAACCCAGACTTTTCCCATGCACTCGCTGCCAAACTTTTCAACCAAAGACTGGAGGTTCAAAAGCATATCTGTATCGGTGCCGGCATACTGACCGACCTCATCCACCATAAAGAGCAGGCGAAAATTCGCCGGTTTGTTATCAACATAAGCTTTGACATCTTCTACCAGACTGGAAATAGAATATTCTACAGAAGACTTATCCTGAAACCAGTCACGGGCATCCTCTTCGCTCATGTCCAACACTTCCATCAAAGTAGGAATGATCGTCTTTCCATTAAAGGCAAATGCCTTGCGCTGCTCCAACCAGGGCCTGCCCTTTTTCTCTTCAAAAACACGGCGGAATTCCTCGGTCTTTCCCTGCTGGTCGATATACTGCTCCAACAAAGCCACTTTCAGATTTTCGCCATAAAAGCCCAGATGCTTATAGAACATCTTTGCAAAAACGCGCAAAACCGCAGTCCTGTTCTTGTTAATCGAGCCTTCAATATCAATATCAAAAAGAATCGTTTCCGTTTCATACCGTGTCGAACGGTCGATCAGCATAAAGGTGGCCGGGTCATCCGCAAACTTGCCGCGGAACCGCTCGACGGTCGGCACACCATCCACCATCTTATTTTCCAATATGTAAGACAGCATTTTTAAAAAATGCGATTTGCCGCTTCCAAAGAATCCGGAAATCCAGACACCGGTATCCGCTGTTGGTGTATCGAAGGATTCACTGTAATAATCAAAAAAGTGGATCATATGTTTTTTCAGTTCTTTTGTAATGACATATTCCTGTACTTCATCCTTAATAACATCCTGCGCATCCTGATCCACCTTGATAACACCATTTATCGGGCGGTTGATGTCATCCTCAAACATTTCTCTTATCTGCATACCAGTGTCCCTCCCTGTCGTTCATTTTTATTAGTAAAAGGTTTTCTGATTATCTATTGTGAACGCTTTTACAGTACGTTAAATGCCCTGTAATAGTCATTTGGTTTCAGTCGGTCAAACAATTTCAAATGCCGCCCGTCAAATTCACCCGGATACATCACCAGAATGGGAACATCTGAGAAATCAACCTGCATGGATTCCAGCAATGCATGAACCCGCATAAACGGAAACACGTCGCCAACTCCCGTGAGCAATATCACATCCCCTCGTTCATGGGGAGAATACATCATTTTCTCTATAAACTCGCCTTCGCCTATTGAGCCGTGAAGCTGTTCCAGAAGATACTCCGAACCGTCATTTTCCTCTACACCCAATATTTCCTCTGTAATTCCCATGTCATCACAGAGGGAAAGGAACAGCTTGTATAAATCATATTCCACCAGATGGCATTTCAATGACTGGTCTGTTTTCAGCTGCCCCACAAAGTGCCGGACTGCCATCTCATCCGCAGCATCATAACAGAAGATGCGGATGTTGACCTCATTGCTTAATCCCTTGCCATCCAGAAAATCCGGCTCCTGGATCAAAGCCCTTAAGCTGTCGAGTCGCTCGTTTAGATTACCCATGTTACGCATTCCTCCTCATGGCGTGACATTTACCATACGAATTATGCGAAGAAAAACACTTCGCATAATTCTCCAGAATTTGGCGATTCTGTCGTTGACTTATCGGTTCCGGGTACGCAAGCGTCCCCTCCTTCCGATAAGTCACATTATCCAAAGCAATTAAATGCCGTGAGTGCCTGTGTGTTTCCGCTTTCCCGGATAGCAGCCTCAAGTATGGGGCTGATCAGCACCGGGTTCAGCTTTTCTGATTTCGTGTTGTCCAGATATTCATTGTCCACTAGGAGCTTAATCATGACCTGTTTAAGCTTCGTTATGGTAGAATCGCTCCAGGACGCCACCCAGTCATCCTGCTCCTGCAGACGCAAAAAGTATCCGTTGATATCTATTTTACCAAATGAAGTGTCCAATAAACGGTACTTCTCGCCAATTACCGTAATCATAAAATCCCAAATCAGCCGATACTGCTTCATCATCGCGTACAGGCAGATTTGCTTTGCCGTGTCCTGTGGGCGGTTGGCAATCGCCTCCACAAGAGAATCATCCTCCAAAGCATCCAGACGTCTCAGGCATGTAACAGCCATCCGTCGCACGGATTTTTCCGTCGGATACTGGAACAAATTATCTGCAATAATCCGATTCACAATTTCCTCTCTTGAGAGTCCTTCGGTCACCAGCTTCGCCGTCGTCCTCGTCTCATAAAAAAGGAATTGCTCCCTCGTAATCACAGCACTGTATGGGCTAGTTCCTTTCAAGGCCACTGTATTCTTTATCGTCATTCACTAGCCTCCCCAGGAACCAAACTATTTGGAAGGACTTCCACAATATCTCCTATATCGCACTTCAATGCCCGGCAAATACGTACTAATACTTCCAAAGACACCAAAGCATCCCGCCCCATTTTGGCTATTGTATTCGCACTGATACCTGCAGCTTCCGCCAGATCTTTCTTTTTCATCCGTTTATCAATGAGTAACTTCCATAGTTTATTGTAGCTAACCATTCCGACTTCACCTCACTCAAAGATGATTTTTGTAAATTTTCATAAACAACTGCCTGTAATCATACCATATTGCAGTAAATTTTACAATTAGAACATTTCTGTTCGCACAGGTTTCTTCCATGTTTGAGTGATTTTGATTTCCCTAATTTTGTACCTATTTTTTCTTATAATGCTTCATCTCCCCAAACAATCCCCAGTCACTATATCCGGTTTTATGCCCTTTCGCATCATAGTGTTTCCAGTCACTGACTGCGCCCGGATCGCTTCTGCCGACTTTGTGCCCATGATTGTCGCGATGAGTCAATCCGCCGGTCAGATTCGGTGTGCTGCTACCCACCTTGTGGCCTTTCGCGTCATAGTTATTCACCTCGCCGAACAGCCCCGGCCTGCTCTCCCCGATCTTCTTTCCCCTGGAGTCATAATGATTGATCGTGCCAAAAGCTCCCTCTCTGCTGTAACCTTCTTTTTTCCTCATAGTCGATCTCCTCTCATTTTAATCATGTTGCCATCAGGTTTCATTCTCTGGTTCCTTTTGAAGAACCAGCAATAATGTCTACTGCCCTTTGCTATTATTCCGCAGCCTGTTATCCCGCATCATTTATACATATTTCAAAGTACTGACACATCAAACAGCACTTGCTGCATTGTCTGTTACCGTGCAATGTCTTCCGAATCCAATACCGGAACCGCAACGGTACCACCTCCCCTTTTCGCCTGTCAGCCTATCTATGGATAATCCAAAGCTTTACAATTAGAGCTGTCCTTTATCATTAGCGCTTTCTTGAACCAAAGCTGATCACTGCAACCATAACCACTATGGAACACACGAACCACAAAATCAATACAACAGCTCCCGGAAGATTAGCGGAATCAACTCCGAGAAAATACAGAATAAAGAATTCAAGAAAGAATCCGCCGACAAAATACAGGATCACTTCCAGCCAGGAAACATCTGTGTTCGAATTTCTCCGCGGCGGTGACTGTTTTTCTATATCCTCCTGAAGCAAATGCATCCTAATCATCATATCAAGCTCATCAGGATGATCGTCCTGTCTGCCATTCTTTTCACTATTCTTGTTTGCCATCGTCGTCCCTCTTTCGTATTGTGATAATAACTTTGCCAGGCAGTATCACGCAGAGAGTACCCGGCCCGTAATGAAATCATACTCAAATAATTCACTAAGAGACCATTTATTAATGGATTATGATTTTTCCAACTATCGCTCTTGTTGCCGAACCCAATCTGTAATTTTGAATGTGTTCGTAATCTCGTTGCCACTTGTCTATGGCATCATTCATGTTAGGATGTGTCCTTTCCCTGCCACGATTGCCTCATCAATCTCTTTTCTCTGAGCATCATTCATTCCCATTGTTTTTCCCTTTCTCTGTTTGGTGGCAGATGTCTACGTCTATATATGAAAACAAGACTTCTGCCACAATATACGTTGTCGCAAAAGTCTTGTTTTTAATTCATCCCGTGCAGAAGAACGGTTCTGCATGATAGTCGGTGCGAAAGCCTGTCGGCCAACTACTCCCTTTTGATGAATCGAATTATACATCTTTGTTAATTTATTGTCAATATGTTTTTTCGAAGATTTCAACTGATTTCAATTGAAACTTGACTGAATTCCGATATGTGCCTTAATGCCAGTTCTGCATAATCGCGAGTATCTCAGCCTCGTAATCTCCGAAATTTGTGGTAAGGAGGGACCCGCTTGCGGGAGGATACCTTGCCACCTACGCACCTGCCCATCGCCAAAGGCGATTTAAATGCAGGTGCTCCATGTTCCGTCCTCCATGCCGCAGATTGGTCTCCACTCCGCGTTCTCCATCATCAAACTCCCAGATACAAGGAGAGCCTCGCCCTCGCCGGGTGGCATCCCATCCTGCGGACGGGATAAACCATTCCAAATTGCGCTTACGCGCAATGGCTCGGCCTACGTCCATGATTTGCTTCGCAAATCACGGACAATATATATGATAAGCAAGGCCGCGATATTCAAAATCAATACTTCCGCATCCATCCTCTTCGGAATAATTATAATTCCAGCCCCGCTCCTCTATAAAAGAGCGAACCCGTTCCAGGTGCTTTTCATCCATACTGTTAGTCCTCCGTCTAAAATCATGCTATACTCATCCAACCAGTGCCAACACTGCATCCACGGTCTGCTGCCATTGCTCCTCTCTGGAAATCGAAGCGGTTCCATCCCCATCCTGTTCTCCATAGATGCCGAACCATGCGTGACAGCCGCCCTCTATACATACTTCCGTATAATTTGTTGAATACGCTCTTCCAGTTTCGACCTTTTCCATACTCAGGACACCATCATTGCTGCCGTAAATGGAAACCACTGCAAGATCTCCCAGATCTTTTGTTGCGTAAGCGGCCAGCAGGATAACGCCGTCCAGTTTCTCTGTATTTCCTGCCGCATAGGACGCAGCCATTGCGCCTCCCAGAGAATGACCGGAGATGTACCAATGCTCGTAATCAAAGTCTTTCATCACGTCATCGGCTCTGTTGATACCGAAAATAGCCATGTTGTAAGGCATTTCGAGTAAAAAGCAGTCCACGCCATTCTCCGCCAGCTTCATCATCAGCGGTGCATATGCCGTATACTCAACCTTGGCTCCCGGATAGAAAATAATCGCGCTCTCTTCTCCTGCTCCGTCAAAATAGAGTCCATTGTCTATCTCGATTACCTCTACACTGCCGCTGCTTTCCAGATACTCTGTGACTTCCGCATCAGCCCTGTAGTAATCGCTCGCGTACCAGATCATCAGCATACCAAACAAAATACAAAGCTGCGCTGCCAGATTTACCAGCTGCTCGATCCAGTTTGCTCGTTTATCCGATGCACTCATCTTTACGCCAAGAATTCCCATCACAGCAAATCCGACTATAGCTAACAGAAACAGGATATTGCACGGAAATGAAGATATGTTTTTCCACAGTTCTGACAAAGACGGACGGCTGATAATCAGGGAAAGAAGAATCAATACAAAACCGCCCGGCATCAGATAGTGAAACTGCCTGTATAACAGCTGAATATCCTTATGGGCAGCAGCCAGTATTAATTTCCACAATACTTTTCCAAGACCGGCTATGATACACAACAATGCGCCGATCAAAAATACTGCTGAATCATACATTGACGCAATCATAGCTATTGAGATGCTGAAACATATGACCGGCAACGCATCTACAAGAGCCATTCCGAAAGATGCTTCAAGCTGCGCCTGATTATTTTCTGTCTTATTCGTTTCATCCGTTCCCATAAAAATCATCCTCTTTCATGCGCAAAAATACACGATTCTATTTCAAAAGCTTTTTCAGCTGCGCTTCTGTTGCAAACGGATAGCTGCAGCTTAAATGTTCATAAATCCTTTTCCGGCTCTCTGATGGCTCTTCCTTATAATTCGCGGTCACCATGTCATAACCCCACAAGTCTTCTGGCTTTGAATAAACACATACTGGCATTCCATATTCTCCACCTCGCTTGTTTACCTTGCGGCGAAAGTCTTTGATCACCAGATAGGTCTGCATCTGAAGATCCGTCAGAATCCCGTTGAAGTTCTTTTCCCCGCCTTTGCCAAAGTCGGCGTGTCTCTTCAATTCAAGACCGATATACTCGTCCTGTTCCTCAAAGCAATCCATAATCTTCTTACTGCGGATATTCGCCAACTCATCATCCCATCTGGCATCAAAGTCATAGCCGTCTCTGCGGTAATTCGCGAAAACCGGAAACCATTCCAGGCTCACAAAAGCCGACTTTTTTCCGAAAAACTTCCCGTATGCGACCTCATGACTCCTGGCAATCAACTCCCGCCATTCCCACGGGTCCTGCTCCGGATCTCCCGTCCACCAGAACAGATTCGATGTATGCTCTTCTACCGAAAAGCCTTCGATCTCATTCTTGAACAGCGGAAGAAAGCCAATCTCATTGATCCAGTTGATCAAATCGTGCCAGCTGCGAATCCGCATAGGGTCGTTCCAGTCCATTCCGTACATAATCCACTCTCCGTTTTTATTAGCCATAATTCATTCGATCTTCTGTTTCAGCCAGAGCTGCAGCATTCATTCCTTATAGATGTTCTGCTTCTATCGTGATGCAATACTATCATAAATTCATCCATTCTTCCACAGACAAATACAAATCAATGTGCAATCAACAGCACGCAAACATGAGCTTCCTGATTTTTTGAGAATAAAGTGGCATTCATCAGAGTGGAGTGGTTCCCGGACTTCGCGAATTACCGCAGGGACGGATATGATTTCGACGCGCGATTTGATGATGAGCTGGCATCCTACAAGGGCGCTGGACGTCCAGCGCCCGGAGGAATGCTTTTACGAAATTCTGCAAAAAAAATACAGCCCACAGACGTCTTGTGAATGATCAAAGATGTCTGCAGGCTTCAATATTTTCGCGATTCGATTTCTTACACGATTATATTTTGGCTGATCCGATCTGTTGGGATCTCCCGTTCAACATACTTTTCCTCTGTTAAACCTATGGCCAGCCCTGCGCTGGGTGTAAATCCTTCCGGAAGATGAAGTTTGGCCAGCAAATCGGGCTTCATCCGAATGGCGGCTACCGCTCCATAAATATAGACGCAGCCAACACCAAGTTCTGTAGCAGCAAGCGCCATATTATGATCTATCATAGCAGCGTTTGCATGACCGGCGCCTTCTGTTGAAGGGTTGAATTTCACAGATACAACAATCAATTCTGGTGCACCGTAAAGCGGATGTGAATCCGGACGCTTCATAAGTGCTGCTGCTGTGCTGTCAATTTCAGAAAGCAGTTCTTTATTTTTGATAATAGTAAGATGAACTGTGTCATATTGTCCCATACCAACAGGTGCAGCGTTGGCCGCTTTCAAAATCAACGCTTCCTGTTCGGGAGACACCGCCTCGCCGGTGTAATTTCTGATTGATTTTCTGCTGAAAATTGTATTGAGTGTATCCACTGTTATTACCTCCTGTTTTACTCCTTATCCCATAAGCGGAATGTCCGCCTGTACGCACAGTCATTTGGCAGAGTGGGGTTAACGGCGTATCAGACAATCAACCGGAAAACCTCATCCGCGCCCGCACGGATATTCAGGGACGCATACGAATCAAAATTGGTTTTACCCGGATTGATCTGAAGGCTCCCCTGGATTTCCGCCACATTTTCCAATCCGGCTATCGTGTGCATACAGTCCACGTTAGTTGTGATAATTCCCTGCAGAAGTCCATTGATCTCCAGACTTCTCAGTGCTTTATGCGCATAGGACGGTTCATTGGCAAACATGGAATGCAGAAAAGCATGATCGAGCAGTTTATAATATGACTTGCAAGAAGTTCGCCGCGCTTGCGGGAGCGAACTTCGCAAGTCAACGACAGGGTTCTGCAAAGCAGGTTCCTGGAGTCTTATCCGGTTCGTTCCGAAGCGTATCCTCTGAAGCCAGCGGCATAAGCTCCGCCACATTTTCATGGTCAAAGTTCATGCCGCCTGCGGAAAAGGAGATCCCGGCGCCGGTGATGGCAACGGTATACCGGCTCTCATTCAAAGCCTTTTTCAATGATTATTTCAGATGTAATTTACTGACAGAGAGACTGATAATTCCCGTGCCTCGGCGCTGCCGCTCTTACTGTATCCGAGTGCAGCAGCGGAAACCGGCCTAAAGCCCTCCGGAATGCCCATCTTCGCGCACAGGTCCGCATTCTTCGCCAGAGCCTGCACACCGCCCCAGAGATAAATGTTGTCTACACCGGCGTCCGTCGCGGCGATCAGCATATTCTCAATCACACACGCGGCATTCGCATATTCAATCCCCGGCGCCATCTGTTTCTCCGAAGCGGAAACAATGATCACAACGGGTGCGGCATAAAAGAAATCTCTGGGCTCCATTTTCATGGCAGCCGCAGTGGTCTGGTTGATCTCATTCAGGATTTCTTTATTCCGGCACACGGTCAGATGAAGAGAGTCCCTCTTATTCGCACCAATCGGAGCCTGGCAGCCTGCCTTTACAATCGTATCAATAATCTCCTCGGGAACTGCCTTATCCGGGTCAAAGTCCCGTGCTGATTTTCTTTTTGCAATCGCTTCTAAAGTCTGCATCAAAATTGCCTCCTTAATGTAATTCAAGCAGCTACATTATATTGCCATATAAAAGTAATGTCAAGAGCTACATTTGATTTTCTCAGATGAATCTGATATACTCAATCCAATCTTTATGTCGAAGGAAGAAGGTAGCGGTATGCGCGTCAGTAAACGATTTCCATTAGCAGTCCACGCCCTGCTGTTTGTTGCGGTTTTATCGCCCGGAAAACGCGTGACAAGTACACTCGTTGCAGAGAGTACCGGAACAAATGCTGTCACTGTCAGAAATTTATTTCTCGAATTATCTGACAGCGGGCTGCTGATCGCGACAGCAGGAAAAAACGGCGGTGTGCAGCTGGCCAGGGAGCCGAAGACTATTACCTTATGGGACATTTATCAGGCGGTGGAAACGCCGAATGTGGATGAAATTTTCAAAATGTATGAGGGGAGCGATCCCTGTCCCGTCGGGAAAAATTTTTATCAGATCCTGCATCCGCATATGGCATCTGCAGTCGATGCCATGAAATCGAGTCTGGAACAGGTGACACTGGAAACGCTGAAAGAGGAACTGCAGCCCTTGTTAAAGGATCTGCGTGCAGGAAAGTGTGACGCAGATTTACAGGAAGTGAGAAAGCAGGAGTGACTGCAGCCTGGCCGCGTCCGTTCCGGGCGCAGCCGACACTATCCCGCCAGCTGATGCAGCTGGAAGACGAACTGGGGATTAAGCTGTTTCACCGCGGGAAATACAATGTCACTCTTGCGTGACCGTTGTATCGTGACGATCACAGCATTCATGAGCAGGGGCATTCTGGACAGTTCCCTGCAATATCATATCCAGAAAGCAAAAACAATGGTGTGGCTGCAACGGAAGATGATGTATATGGATAATTGAAGTAGTACGGATGAATGCGATAAGCAGAAAATATCAGTCTGCGCACAACTTAAGGCGCAGACTGATATTTTTAACACTTCGGATTAATCCTTTGCCGGTACTCACTCGGCGAACAGCCGCAGTTCTTTCTGAATGTCTCCGCAAAATAACTGGCTCCCCTGAACCCTGTATCAAACGCAATTTCCGTAATGGAAAAGTCGCTTTTTTGCAATAATTCCATCGCTTTTTTCAGCCGGTATCTAATCAGGTAATTTGCCGGTGTATCCCGCAGATATTTCTTAAATATCGCAAGACAGGTACTGCCGCTTACATTTCCTGCAGCTGCTATGTCACTGAGCGTCACCTTACCGCTGTAGTTGTCCTGAATGTAAGACAGCATATCTTTCAGGATGGACAGGCGGCGGTCGTTTACGCCCCTTTTTCGGCTGACGTTCTGAAGGTTTTCACTCATCAGTCCCCATATCTGGTAGAACAGACTCTGGATGTGCAGAGGCGCAAAAGGGGATTCCCGGCATTCATAAATGAACTGGATCGCTTCCAGTATCTGTTCCTGCCAGAGAGTTCGGCCGTCAAGCAGGATATAAGGAAGGGACTCATCCGAGACGATCGGTGAAATAAAGTCGCGGTCTATCTGCTGTGAAGCGCAAAGAAGCATGGGGTGCAGCAGCACACAGTAAAAATCGCACTCCGTATGCTCCGGCGAAAAGCCATAATGAAGCTGCCTGGCATTCACCCATATTCCCTGTCCTGCGCCGAGATGTACAATTTCGCCATTGACATTGTAATACATATCGCCTGATAGAACAGATATAAACTCCAGGTCGTCATGCCAGTGGCTGTCAGCGGCAAACCCGGGATAAGATGACAGCAGACCTCTGCGTACATACGCAAAATAGCCGTCATAATCGTATTTTACATTTTCTGCTCCGTCCTTTCGGATGTCTACCCGTACCATGTTTTTCCTTCCTGATATAAAATTATGAGTATTATGAGTTTTCAGAATGGCCGATCGCCATTCCCCTTCTGAAGCAGCGTTCAAAGTCAACGATATTGTTATATTTCTTTGCGAAATAATGAAAGTTTTTCCCGATTCTTTACTATATAATTATACAAAGAAACCGGCGGTAGTCAACAGGAGAAAGGAACATTGTTGAAAATATTTGCGGTATTTAAGGATCGGGAATTCAACCGAAAACTTACATCTCTGGTGTTTCCCATAGCGTTGCAGCAGTTCATGCTCGCCGTGGTAAGTGCTTCGGATGCCATCATGCTCAACCTGATCTCACAGGATAAGATGTCGGCGGTGTCCCTTGCCACTCAGGTCACATTTGTAGAGAATCTGTTTCTGGCTGCCATGACCATCGGCCTGTCCATGCTGGCAGCGCAGTATTGGGGCAGGAAAGACGTAAAATCGGTTGAACAGATTTTCGCCTATGTGCTGAAGATCACTGTGGTAGTTTGCTTCGTGTTTTTCATCGCGTCGCTTGCCTGCCCGCGGCTCATCATGGGGGTGCTAACCAATGAACCGGTGCTGATCGAGGGCGGAGCGGAATATCTCAGGATCGTCTCGCCATCATATCTTCTGACAGGCATATCCCAGGTCTGCCTGTGCGTGTTAAAAAACTGCGGCCGGGCTAAAAAGGCGAGCCTGATCAGTTCCGTATGTATGATTGGTAATCTGTTCTTGAATCTGGTGTTAATTTTGGGTCTTTGGGGTTGCCCCCGCCTTGAAATTGCCGGTGCTGCCATGGCCACTACGATTGCCAGAGGCGCCGAAGTCCTCTGGTGTGCCGCGGCACTTTCAAAAGAAGGACGCCTGAAGCTGCGTATCCGAAATTTCCTCAAAAACGACAAAGTGCTTTGCAGGGATTTCTGGAAGTACACAGCACCTGTGCTCGGAAATGAAATTGTCTGGGGAATCGGGTTTACCATGTATTCGGTCATCATGGGACATCTGGGGAGCGATGCAGTTGCCGCCAACTCTGTCGCAGGTATTGTGAAAAACCTTGTCTGCTGCCTGTGCCTCGGTCTGGGAAGCGGCGGCGGGATCATGGTTGGAAATGAGCTGGGCGCGGGAAGACTGAAACAAGCCGGGGACTATGGCGACCGGTTATGCGTACTCTCTGTCCTTGTCGGCATACTATCCGGAATACTTCTGCTCGTTTTGCGTCCGCTGATACTCTCTGCTGCCGCTTTAAACGACGCCGCGACAGGATACCTGAGCAGTATGCTCCTGATCTGTTCGTATTACATGATAGGAAAATCGGTCAACAGCACCACCATTTCCGGTATTTTCTGCGCAGGAGGAGACTCTAAATTTGGTTTTCTCTGCGACACAGTAGTGATGTGGTGTATTTCTGTTCCGCTTGGCTTTTTAAGCGCGTTCGTGATCAAACTGCCGATTATTGCGGTGTATTTCATCGTCAGTCTTGACGAGATGATCAAGCTGCCGACAGTGTATATTCATTATAAAAAATACAGATGGGTGAAAAACCTGACAATGAAGGAGGAAATTTAATATGGCTATGAAAGACAGAATGCACACAGGGGAACTGTATCTGCCAGGTGATGAGGAGATCATGCGCGACCAGCTGCAACGGCTTGACCGCCTTTATGAGTTTAACCAGACCCGTCCGACTCAGATGGACAAACGGCAGGCTCTGATGAATGAAATGTTCGCTGAAATCGGGGAAGGCTGTTATATCGAACCGCCCTTTTACTCGAATATGGGCGGCGGCCATGTCCATTTCGGAAAAGGCGTTTACTGCAACTTTGGCGTGACGATGGTGGACGATACTCATATCTACGTGGGCGACTATACCATGTTTGGTCCGAACGTGACCGTTGCGACCGCCGGTCATCCGATCCTGCCTGAACTGCGGGCAAAAGGGTATCAGTATAATATGCCCGTCCACATCGGCAAAAACTGCTGGATCGGCGCGGGCGTCCAGATCCTTCCGGGCATCACCATCGGTGACAATGTAGTGATCGGCGCAGGGAGCGTTGTCACAAAGGATCTGCCGTCCAACACCATAGCGGTCGGCAATCCCTGCCGGGTGCTGCGGGAAGTGAACGAGCATGACCGCGAGTATTATTTCAAAGGCAGAAAGATTGACTGGACGGAATTTGGATCGGAAATATATTTGTGCAAGTGGTGTTTTTACGGCCGACGAAATTGAAAGTCGGTTACATGCGGAGATACATACTTTTGATAAGTATGGTGTCCAGTATTTTCCGATTTATTCATTAAATAGTGGTGATTTAATCGGGTGCTGCGGTCTTCGCCCATATAAAAACAAAAAAGATATTTATGAACTCGGATTTCATCTGCGAAAAGAATATTGGCATAATGGATATGCAGTGGAGTGTGCTACAGCAGTTATAGATTATGCATTTTCTAAATTAGGTGCTGTTGAGTTAAAAGCAGGGCATAATCCGAATAATACGGCATCTCAAAAAGTTCTGTTAAAACTTGGGTTTCAATACGAAACAGACGAGTACTATAAACCAACAGGACTTTACCACCCATTATATAAATATCTGAGACCTTCCGTTTAACGACTGGATATACGGAACGAAAAGCTGGTGGCGAGGAGAGAATAAAATAATAATATCGCGTTAACATTATGAATGGCGAATTTTTTCTATTTGCGAATAAGGGGAATTCCAGGGATCACAGTTGGGCTTATAAAAGGACAGATGGATGGAACCACAGAACTAAACGTTATTCGCAGCGGCGATTTTATCGTTATTCCTGGCAATGTGTGCGAGATCATAACTGATTCGACGGGAATGCATTTAAGGATGGTCTGCAGCTGAGGTAACTACAGGGCTGCTTGCATTCCTTTTCCATTTTCCTCTGAAAAAATGTACCCATGTGAGAATACAGCCAAGTCCCCATCCGAAAAGTGCATTCCACCAGACCATTCGATAACTGATAGCGGGGACTTCCTGTAAAACATAGGTGGAAATGACCCTGACAGTCAGTGCACTGGTGGCGACAAAGGTGGAGTACAACGAGTTATTCGCTCCCTGAAACAGCCCCAATATTGGGTAATAGGATGCAAAGGGAATCAGGCAAATCGCCACGCACCGGATATGTGCGGTGCAGTAACCGGCAGCTTCCGTACCCAACCCAAATGCGTTTACAATGGGGGCAGCAAAAACAAATACGACGGACAAAATGCAGATGGAAATGAGTTCAGAGAGAATAACCGTATGCTTTGCACCGGTTATCACCCGCTCCGGTTTTCCGGCACCGATATTCTGCGCCGTATAGGTGGCCTGGGTTGTCAGCAAAGCGCTGGAGGGAAGCGTCATGTATGTTTCGATTTTCTGGGCAACGGAGAAAGATGCCGTCATTGCTTCCCCATAGCTGTTGACCGCTCTCTGGATAAACACAAATCCAAGTGATACGATCAACTGCTGCAGTGCCATTGGAAAACCGCGCTGTAACGTCTGTCTGGCCAGCGTCCACTCAAAAGTAAACTCCTTGGGTTTCCACCGAAACAGGGGATATTTTTTCATCATGTAAGCAAAAGCAGCCACGCAGGAAGCAATCTGAGCGATGTCTGTCGCGATGGCAGCACCTGTTACCCCCATGCGAAAGTTGTAGACGAATACGATGTCCAGTGCGATGTTGATGACACTGGCAATCAGCAGAAAATAGAGCGTCGCCTTGCTGTCCCCAATTCCACGCAGAATTCCTGCGATAATGTTATAGCCGAACTGGAATACCAGTCCCAGTGAATATATTTTGAAATAGGTG
Source organism: Lachnospiraceae bacterium (assembly GCA_021199475.1). Classification (GTDB taxonomy): domain Bacteria; phylum Bacillota; class Clostridia; order Lachnospirales; family Lachnospiraceae; genus Choladousia. The sequence goes on along the minus strand of JAJQHZ010000008.1, from coordinate 2,042 downwards.
TCTGCCATGTCTATCAGGCTTTCCGGCGTGGCAAGGAGATAGCGAAGCGCAAAACGACTGATGAGTACACCCACCACCGTCGCTGCCAGTCCCATACCAGTCATAAGAAGTAAAGAAGAGGATGCCTGGCGGCGCATTTTCTCATCCTCGCCTGCACCAAACAATTGTGAAATCAGGACACAGGCACCGGCAGAGAAGCCATTTGCCAGTGCAAGAAAGGCCATAGTCAAAACGCCGCAGGCTCCAACAGCCGCCAGCGCCGTTTCACCGGCAAAATTACCGACAATGATGGTGTCCGCCGTATTATAGAATTGCTGAAGCAGTAACCCCATGAATACCGGGAACATAAAAGTAAGAATTCCCTTCCATGGCCTGCCTGTGAGCAAGGTTTCATTTGTCATAGATATGCCTCCGTTATTTATCCTGCATCGTTTTTTGATGCAGGATGCAAGCCACGCATCGCGCATACGCGCGACTATAAATGGCGTGGCTCTCCGTTATTTATGAACTTTACTTACATGGAAGCACCCAGCCGCCGGGCTGCTTCCGTTTTGCCTTTTCCTAAAACCTCGCCGCGGTTTTTCCAACCCAGATTGCGCTCGTATGTACGATACCATGTGACAGCCTGAGAATAATCGGCTCCGTCCGCCGTCATGAGCAGCACGCTTTCCCTTGGAAATTTACCGTAGCCCAGACATTCCAGCTCCGCATACAAACGGTCTGCCGCTGTTTTCAGCGTCCCGGTAATAGTCCAGAAATAAAGCGGGGAAGCGAACACAACGACATCGCAGTCTGCGAAAGCAGAATAAATCTGATCCATGTCGTCTTTCTGAGAGCATGGGCTGTGTGCGTCCCGTCCTGCGTGCAGGCAGCCTTTGCAGCTATGGATGTTCATGCCGTCAAGATAAAACTCCTCCACGGAATGACCGGCGCTGCGGGCACCCTCGGTGAAGCTGCGAACCAGCTTCGCGGTGCTGCCATTCTTTCTGGCCGCGCCATTGAGAATCAAAATCTTTTTTGCCATAAGTTTTACCACCTTTCTCGTTTTACCACCAGCCAAATAAGCTCCGCCCAACCTCAAGCTCTTTAATCGCCTGCATTTCTTCTGCATCCAGGTCAAAATCCAGAACAGAGATATTTTCTTTCATGTGTTCAGGATTCGTAGTTTTGGGAATTACGATAATTCCCTGCTGAACCAGAAAGCGCAGGGCAATCTGTGAAACGCTCCTGCCATGGCTTTTTGCAATCCGTACCAATACCGGGTTATTCCAGATGTTGTTCTGACCGCAGGCCAGCGGCGACCAGCTTTCAGGCTTTGTCCCAATCTGACACTCCAATTCCCGCAGCTTTTTCTGCTGGCGGAACACGTGGGTTTCCACCTGGTTGATGGCAGGAATCACCTTGCAGTGATTGACCAGATCCAGATAGCGTTCTTCCATGAAGTTGGAAATGCCGATTGCACGAATTTTCCCATCCTTATAATAAGATTCCATAGCACGGTAAATCTCATGGACATCGCCCGTAGGCTCATGGATCAGCAGCAGATCAATGTAATCCATATTGATCCTTTTCAGAGAGCTTTCAATGGAACGAAGCGTATCCTGATAACCATGACACCCCCAGAGCTTTGTCGTGATAAACAGCTCTTCTCTGGGTATGCCGGATTTGCGGCAGGCCATGCCTACTTCTCTCTCGTTTCCGTAGCATTGTGCTGTATCTATGGAACGGTACCCTGCACGCAGTGCTTCAGCGACACACTTTTCCGTGATTCTTGCCGGTGTCTGATAAGTCCCATATCCGACCATTGGCATTTTGACGCCATTATTCAATGTTACATACTCCATTTTGGAAACCTCCTTGCCTCTGGCGTTACTATTCACAGTCCTCCACCCAGTAGGCGCAAATCTCGCTTGCTGCGCATGTTGGATTTGTGGCTATATTGTAATCCGGAGAGCATTGACATGGAAGCTACCAAAACGTTAAAATCATTTTTAGAAAAACTAAAAGCGAGGCGGGGTCATGTATAGTCGTGAGCTTTATAC